>JAEXCN010000244.1 GCA_023402175.1 Pseudomonadota bacterium
GAACGAAGTGGAGCGGCGGAGGCTCTCGGGGGGTTTTGGGGGCGAACGCCCGCCAAACATGAGGGAGAATCCTCGATGCCGGACGAGGGCGACAGCGTCGCGAGCGCGCTCGGCGAGCCGACGGTCCTCGGCGATGCGAAGGCCATCTCGGAGACGGCCTGAGATGCGCTGGATTCTCGTCGCAGGGGGCGGAACGGGCGGGCACGTGTTCCCGGGCCTCGCGGTCGCGCGTGCGCTGAAGGAGCTCGCCGACGTCGACCTCGTCTTTGCAGGCTCTCCGCGCGGGCTCGAGGCGCGCGTCGTCCCCGAGCACGGCTACGCGCTCGAGCTGCTCGACGTCGAGCCGATGAAGGGCGGCGGTCCGCAGCGCGCGATCCGCGGTGCGCTCGTCGCGGCGAAGGCGACGCAGAAGGCCCACACGATCGTGCGCCGGTTGCGTCCGGCAGCGGTGCTCAGCGTCGGCGGCTATGCGGCGGGTCCCGCCGCGCTCGCGTGCGTCTCGCAGCGCGTTCCGCTCGCGATCCTCGAGCCGAACAGCACGCTCGGCCTGGCGAATCGCCTCCTCGCTCCCTTCGCGAAGCGCGCGTACATCGCGTGGTCCGAGACGAGCCGCCACTTCAGCGGGCACAAGGCGCGGCTCTACGGCGTGCCGCTCCGGCCCGGATTCGATCCTCGTCCTCACGCTTCTGCGGAAGGCCCGAAGCGTCTCCTCGTGCTCGGAGGCAGCCAGGGCGCGAAGGCGCTCAACGAGGTCGTGCCGCGGGCGGTGGCGCGTGCGCTCGAGGGCACGAAGCCGTTCAGCATCGTCCATCAGGCGGGGCGCGATCGCGAAGCGAACGTTCGCGAGGCTTACGCGAAGCTCGGTGTCGACGACGTCGAGGTCGTGCCGTTCCTCGACGACGTCGCCCAGCGGATGGCCGCTGCCGACCTCATCGTCGCGCGGGCGGGCGCGGTGACCGTCGCCGAGATCTCGGCCATCGGTCGCGCGGCGATCTTCGTGCCGTTCCCGCACGCAGCCGACGATCACCAGGCGAAGAACGCTCTTTCGCTCGCAGCCATCGGCGGCGCGCTCTGCATTCGCCAGGAGGCTGCGGACGAGGCGCGACTCGCCGCGGAGATCGGCGGTCTTCTCTCCGATGACGCGCGTCGCTCGCGCATGGCGGACGCTGCGCGTGAGCACGGGCGACCGCGCGCAGCCGAGGACGTCGCGAAGGATCTGCTCGATCTCGCGGGCATCTCCGCGAGGAAGCCGTCGGCGACCGCTCCGCATGGAGAGGGCGACAAGAACGGGGCGACGAACGGCAGCTCTTCTCGATTCGCCGTAGCGCCGTCGGCGCGCAAGGAGGTCTCCTGATGTTTCGCGGTCGGATGCGCCACGCCCATTTCGTCGGTGTCGGCGGCATCGGCATGAGCGGTCTCGCCGAGATCCTGTGCACGATGGAGTTCGACGTGTCTGGCTCGGACATGAAGCCGAACGACATCACGCGGCGGCTCGAGACGATGGGCGTTCGCATCGACGTCGGGCATCGCGCGGAGAACGTCGAGGGCGCCGACGTCGTCGTCTTCTCGAGCGCCATCAAGCCGGACAACCCGGAGATCGTCCGCGCGCGAGAGCTGGAGATCCCGATCATCCCGCGCGCGGAGATGCTCGCCGAGCTGATGCGCGTGAAGTACTGCGTGCTCATCGCCGGCTCGCACGGCAAGACGACGACGACGTCGCTCGTCGCCACCGTGCTGCGCCACGCAGGCCTCGATCCGACCGTCGTCGTCGGCGGGAAGGTGAACGCGCTCGGATCGAACGCACGTCTCGGCGAGGGCGACCTGTTCGTCGCGGAGGCCGACGAGAGCGACGGCTCCTTCCTCAAGCTGACGCCCACGATCGGCGTCATCACGAACATCGACGCCGAGCACCTCGATCACTACAAGACGCACGAGAACGTCAAAGAAGCGTTCGTGCAGTTCGCGAACAAGATCCCGTTCTACGGGCTCGCGGTCTTGTGCGTCGACCACCCCCACGTCCAGGCGATCCTTCCGAAGGTCACCCGCCGGCACGTGACGTACGGCGTCTCGCGTCAGGCGGACTACCGTGCGAAGAACCCGAAGTTCGACGGGCTCGAGACGCACTTCGAGGTCCATCGCCGCGGCGAGTCGCTCGGCTCGTTCACCGTCCGGATGCCCGGCGCGCACAACATCTTGAACGCCCTCTCGGTCATCGCGGTCGCTGACGAGCTCGAGATCCCGTTCGACATCGTCCGCGAGGCGATCGGCGGTTTCCATGGCGTGCAGCGGCGGTTCACGGTCGTCGGCCAGCCGATGCTCGCGAAGAACGGCAAGAAGGGCGACGTCATGATCGTCGACGACTACGGCCACCATCCGGCCGAGATCGAAGCGACGCTCGACGCTGCGCAGCGCGGCTTCGATCGCCGCGTCGTCGTCGCGTTCCAGCCGCATCGCTACACGCGTACGCGCGATCTGTTCGAAGAGTTCACTCGGTCCTTCAACAAGGCGGACCTCGTCCTCGTGACCGAGGTGTACCCCGCGGGTGAGAAGCCGATCGAAGGCGCGACCGGTAAGGCGCTCGCCGACGCGATCCGCGCGCACGGCCATCACGCCGTCCGCTACATCGCGGACAAGAACGACGTCGAGGCCGCGCTCTACGAGGAGGCGCTCCCCGGCGATCTCGTGATCGCGCTCGGCGCCGGCGACATCAACGCGAGCGCGAAGAAGCTCGCCGCACGGCTCGACGCCGAGGCGAGCGGAGGAGGCACGCGATGAGCGCGTTCCCGAAAGGCCCGCGTGCGCTTGCGAACGAGCGGCGTGCCCCGCCGAACGAGCCGCGAGAGCCGCGCGCACCTCGGTCGCGAGCCTCGCTCCCGTCGCCGATCTCCGCTCCGAACAGCCGCGCGCGGAGCGTCGGTCCTTCGCTCCCGTCCGACCTCGCGAATGGGCTCGAGCCTGCACGGAACGTGCGGCGCCCTGTCAGCAGCGCAGGCAGCATCCCTCCGCCGGTCTCCGGCGACGTCGCGCCCGAGCCGGTGAAGCCCGGCGGCGAGTCGCGCGCGCTGCGCGTCCTCCGCGCGATCGTCGGCGTCGTGATGGTGATCGGGATCGGCTCCGGCGTCGTCTGGGGCGCGCGTCGCTACGTGCGGACGAGCCCGCGCTTCGCGGTCAGCGAGATCATGACCTCCGGCGGTAAACGCCGCGGACCGGAGGACATCGCGAGCATCGCCGGCATCGCGAAGGGCCAGAACGTTTTCTCGATCGATCTCGACGCCGCACGCCGTCGCCTCGCGGCCGACCCCTGGATCGAGACTGCGGACCTCACGCGGCAGCTCCCCGGCACGATCTCGATCCGCGTCACCGAGCGCGAGGCGGCCGGGATCGTCGCAATGGCGGAGGGCACCTACCTCGTCACGCGGGACGGTCTCGTCCTCAAGGGTATCGAGGCAGACGATCCGCTCGACTTCCACGTCGTCACGGGCGTCGCCCTGAAGACGCTCGTCGAGGATCGCGAAGGCGCGACGCGCACGATCCGTCAGGCGCTCGATCTCGCCTACGACTACGACCGCTCGCCGCTCGCGCAGCGCTCGCCGATCCAGGAAGTGCACGTCGAGCCGAACGGCGACATGACGCTCGTCGTCGGAAAGAGCGGCGTCACGATCCGCATGGGGACGGGGCCCTACCGCAAGAAGCTCGAGCAAGCCGTCCGCATCGTCGGCGAGCTCGATCGTCGAGGCGCGAAGCCGGACTCGATCATGCTCGACGACGAAGCGCGTCCCGATCGCGTCGTCGTTCGCATGCGCTAAGCGCATCCGCCGATCTCATAGCTCTGCCGGTCCTTGGCGGGAGCACCGGTGCGGACGATGGTAACGTTTGTCCGTGAGCAACGGCCTGATGAAGACGTTTGCGATCGGCGCGACGATGATCGCCGGCGCTGCTGGTGGAATCGCGTGGCACGCGCGAACGGACGGAGCGAAGCGAATCGAAGAGCAACGGCACGCGGCGATGCGCTGCCAGGAGGAGCTCTCGACGTGCGGCGGCGATCGCGAGAGCCACGCGAAGGCGGCAGCGGAGGCCTCCGCGAGCCTCAACGCCTCACGCGCCGAGCTCGAGGAGCTGCGCGCCGAGCACGCCGAGGCGGAGAAGCACCTCGCAGCGTTCAAGTCGCTGACCGAGAAGTTCCAGAAGATGATCGACAGCGGAAAGCTCCAGATCGTCCTCCGGCACGGTCGCATGGTCGTGAAGCTGCCGGCCGGCGTCCTCTTCGCGTCGGGCAGCGCCGAGCTCTCGAAAGACGGAAAGGACGCTCTCCGTGAGGTCGCGACGATCCTCCGCCAGGTGCCGGATCGCCGCTTCATGGTCGCGGGTCACACGGACAACATGCCGATCGATCCGAAAGCCGTTCCGCCGTCGCCGTTCAAGAACAACCTCGAGCTCTCGACGGCGCGCGCTCTCACCGTCGCAGAGCAGCTCATCACCTTCGGCATGAATCCGACGCGCCTCGTCGCCGCGGGCTACAGCGCGCACGAACCCGTCCGCGCGAACACGACCGAGGCTGGCCGCCAGGAGAACCGGCGCATCGAGATCGTCCTCATGCCGAACGTGACCGAGCTGCCGACGCTGCCCGGCGCTCCCGACGCTGGTGCCGCCGGTGATGCGGCGACGGCAGCGCCAGCCAGCGCAACGGACGCCGGACCATCGCCCTGATCTCTCGTCGAGGGATTTCTCTCCAGGAAGTCGCGACGCGATGCGGTCGCAGTGGACGCGACGGAACCGAGACGGTGTGAAGGCTCGACGGCAGGGGCCGCTGGCGCTAGGTCATCCGCGCCATGAAACGCGCCTTTTCCCTCTTCGCCCTCCTCGTCCTGGCCGCTTGCTCGAGCAGCTCGCCGTCGACGAGCGCTGAGGGCACCTCGAGCAGCAGCGGCGGATCCGCGGCGGAGGACGGAGGCGCTCCTGCCGCGAGTGACACGGGGTTCAAGACGTACGTCATCCTCGGCGACTCGATCAGCGATCGCGGAGGCACGGGGCCGTTCTTCTACGATCTGCTCGGCGACGACCTGAAGACGAAGCTCGGGGGCATCGAGGTCGTGAAGAACTCGAAGTCCGGCGCGACGTCGAAAGGGCTCCCGAGCCAGGTCTCGACGCTCCCCGCGGAGCTCGCTGGCCCGATCGCGGTCTCCGTCACGATCGGCGGCAACGACATGCAGCTCGCCGCGCTCGACATCCTCAACGGGAACGACGGGCCAGCGCGCAAGGGGTTCACCGACAATCTCACGAAGGCCTACGACGAGCTCACACGCGATGGCCGCTTCGGCGCCGGCGTGAAGGTGACGATCTTCCACGCGACCATCTACGACCCGACGGACGGCGAGGGGAACTTCGGCGAGGCCGGCTGTCCCGGTTATCTCGCGGCGATCCCCAAGCAGCCGACGAGGACGTTCTGGGACAACTGGAACAAGGCCGCCGCCGACGTGGTCGCGAAGTACGGCGACGCCGTCGTCACCGTCGACATGCGCACCAAGTTCGAAGGCCACGGCGTCGGCAAGCTCAAGGACGGCACGAGCTGGTTCGCGCCCGACTGCATCCATCCGAACACGACGGGCCACGACGAGATCCACAAGCTGTTCCTTGCGGCGATCGCCCCCTGATCGAACCGCTACTCGAGCGTGGCGCGGTACGCGTCGACGCACTCGTCGCAGATCTTTCTCGAGCCGATCCCGACGATCACGGCCACGTGCTCCTCGAGCTTCGTGCAGAACGCGCACGCATGCGAGCCTCCCGGGATCCGTGTCGGAGCATCGGCGATCGCCATCGCGCACTCGCGGATGCACTTGTCGCAGATCACGAGGGCGCCGCCCGGCGCGCGGGCCGGTAGGAGCCGCTTCACCTGCGCGGCGGGCCGCCCGCACGCGGAGCAGCGATCGGCGCCTCTTCCTGTCGCTCCGGCTGTGCTCATGACGCGCCTCCATCTTCACCGATGGATCGGCCCGAGGAAAGTGATGCGCCACATATTTGGCCCACCTCACGGAACCATGAGAACGGTCGAAGCGTGAGCACGATGGCTTCGCAAGGGGAGATCGTCGTTGGTCTCGACATCGGGACCACCAAGGTCTGCGCCGTGGTCGGCGAGATCGCCGAAGACGGGATCACGATCCTCGGCGTCGGATCCGTGCCCTGTCGCGGTCTGCGCAAGGGGATCGTCAGCAACATCGACTGGACCGTTCGCTCCATCAAGGAGGCGATCGAGGCTGCCCAGACGATGGCCGGCGTCGAGATCCGGACCGTCTACGCAGGCGTCGCGGGCAGCCACATCCGGTCGCAGAGCTCCGATGGCGTCGCAGCCATCGCGGGCGGCGAGGTGACCCGAGCGGACGTCGAGCGCGTCCTCGAGGGCGCGCGCGCGATCCCGGTGGATGCCGATCGCCAGATCCTCCACGTCCTGCCGCGTGAGTACATCGTCGACATCCAGGACGGCATCCGTGACCCGATCGGCATGAGCGGCGTCCGGCTCGGCGCGAAGGTCAACCTCGTCACCGCCGCGACGAGCTGCGTGCAGAACGTCATCCGCTGCGCAGAGCGCTGCGGGCTCGTCGTCGCCGACGTCGTTCTCGAGGCGCTCGCGAGCTCCGAGGCCGTCCTCTCCGACGACGAGCGCGAGATCGGCGCTGCGGTCGTCGACATCGGCGGCGGCACGACGGACATCCTGCTCTACATCGACGGCGGCATCGCGCACGCGAGCGTGGTGCCCGTCGGCGGCAACAACGTCACGAACGACATCGCAGCGGGCCTGCGGACGCCGATGGCCGAGGCCGATCGGATGAAGCGCCTCTTCGGCTGCTCGCTCGGACGGATGGTCGCCGACGACGAAGAGATCGAGGTCCCCGGCGTCGGAGGCCAGAAGCCGCGCCGCGCGCCGCGCCGAGTGCTCAGCGACATCATCGAGCCACGCATCGAGGAGATCTTCGCGGTCGTCCGGAAGCGCATCGAGGACACCGGCCTGCTCGAGCAGCTCTCAGCGGGTGTCGTCCTCACCGGCGGCGCTGTCCTCCTCGAGGGCACGACCGAGCTCGCCGAAGAGATCCTCGGCATGCCGGTGCGCATCGGCTTCCCGACCGGCGTGCGTGGCATCACGCAGCTCGTGCACGGACCGCAGTACGCCACCGGCGTCGGCCTCGTCCGCTACGGGGCGCAGGCCATCGCCGACGCCCACGCGCGTGCGGCTGCTCCTGCACACTCGATGATGCGCATGAGCGCCGCGGCCGCCGCCAAGCGCGACGAGCTCGCGGGCCCGGTGAAGGCCGACGAGTCCCCGAAGTCGTCGAAGATCTGGGAGTGGCTCAAGGCCGCGTTCTGATCCAGCGACCGCGCAATCGTCCACGATCGCGAGATTCCCATATCCCGCGATGGTGATTGCTCGCTGGCACAGTGGATCTGCGCGAAGCCCGCGTGCGCATGAACGCTTCGCATCAGCCGGCTGCCCTCAGAAGCGAAAAGTAGCGGCATTCCAGGCATTCAGCGTCCGCGTGCGGGCGGCACGGCCGCTGCAGTAGTCGACTCCGCGCAAGGACGGGTCCTGCGGTGCTGGAGGGCGCCGTAGGACGAGCATGGTGCTCGGGAACGCCGGCACGATGCGCTCGTTCGTCCTCGCGCGGGAGGATCGACGAATGATGAACGACATGAGCGCGGCTGCTCGTGACGAGCGGCCCGTCGTGACGCGCGCTGTGCTCGGTCTCGGTGCGCTGCTCGCGATCGCCGCAGGCGCGGCCGGAACGGTCGCGTGCTCGGCGCCGCCGGTGCCGGACCTCGTGACGGCGGAAGATCCGGCACCACCTCTGCCGGAGCGGAAGTCGGCGCCGATGCTGACGGACGCTGCGTCGACGTCGCCGTGGCCGGAAGACAATCCGGCCACCAACAGGCCTGCGGACGCGGGCACCCGCCTCGAGCACGCGGAGGCTGGGGCCTCGCTCGAGGCGGGTGTCCCCGAGCCGCCTGCCGGAATGGGCGGAGCTCCTCGCGAGCAACCGGATCCCGGCGCGCCTGCGCGTCCGAAGTGCAAGGGCTGGTCGGCGATCGAGGCCGAGCCGAACGATGCGCCGTCGCAGGCGACGCCGATCGGCAGCGCGATCTGCGGAGCGATCGACAAGCCGGGTGACGTCGATCGGCTCTTCATCGACAGCAGTAGCTTCCTGGTGTTCCAGTTCTACGCGCAGAACGACGCGATCATCACGATCACGTCGCCGTCCGGACAGGTCGATTCGGGATCCGCGCCGGGGACGTACACGTCCTGGGAAGTCGGCCGATTCGAGATCGTGATCACGTCACCGGCGGACGTCGCGCAGGACTACGTGATCGAGCGCTACTGAGCGCACGAAAAGCTGGGGGCTCGTCGCGCGCGGGGTGACAAGCGCGTGCGGGGAGTCGTGTGTGAAACGGGAAACGAGTCGGCCCACGCGGCCGTGGAGGACATCATGATGAAGACGGCAATGGTTCTCGGTGTGGCGGTGCTCGCGTTCAACGTCGTCGCTTGCGGCTCCGGAGAAGAAGAGAAGACCGGATCGAGCGACGACAAGCTGAGCGCCTCGTGCATCACGCAGATCAAGGCGCCGCCGGGATCGGCCGCGTATCGCGCCGAGCTCGAGAAGTGCCTCGGCGACGTCGGCGGTGGCTGGGGCGGCGGCGGAGCCGACGATCAGGACGGGGACGATGGGCAGGACGGCGACGACTGGGGCGGCCAGGGCGGCCAGACCTGCACCTCGGGCATCCAGTGCATCAACGGCGCGTGCGAGTGCACGAGCGGTCCCGCGAAGGGACAGGCCTGCGACGGCACGACGGCGACCGGCGCGAATTCGTGCAGCGTCCTGTGCCGTTCGTGCAACTGACGTCGGGAGCGCGACGAGGCGCTCTCTCAACGCGCGCGTGAAGAGAACAGTCGCTCGACGATCGGCGCGTAGAAGCTCCAGAAGAACCCCTGATCGGCGGTGCTGCCGCCGCCGCACCCGTTCGTGCGCGCGCGCCACGGAATGAGGCCGTAGCGCTCGGGGGTCCCGAGCTCGATTTGCGTGTCGACGAAGTCACCGGCGAAATACCACGCGTCCTTGTGCTTCGTCAGTGCAGGGAAGCGCTTCGGGATTCCGTGTCGTGCGAGCTTCTGCTCGCCCGACGGCTTCACGCCGACGACGTGTTCGTAGAGCACTTCGCCTTCGGTCGCCTCGACGACGTCCATCCAGAACCAGAAGCCGCCGCTCGCAGGCAGGTCGAACGAAGCGCCGCGTTGCGTTCGTATCTGCCTGACGACGTCGGGCTCGAGGTCTTCGTCGTCGAGCAGCACGACGATGTCCTCGTCTTCGCGTACGAAGACGATCCCGCCGCCCTTCATGTCGAAAGGCGTGTGCGTGACCGTCTCCCATACGCGACCTACCCAGCGAGGCACCTCGTTCGTGTCTTGCAGGTTCGGCCAGTAACGCGCGACCCACTTCGTCCACTTCACGCCGAAGACGCGCTCGAGCGTCGCGCGCGCGTCGGGCGGAGTCGGCGACGCGAAGGTGTTGAACTCCGCGAGGACGAGGCCGCCGCGCTCCCAGAACGAGGAGACCGCGCGCGCCTCGTCGACCGTGAGCCCGCCGTAGATCTTCGGCGAACGCTCGAGCGCCGCTTGATCGCCGGGTTTCTCGTAGTCACCTCGATACACGCCATACGTGTCTGCGATGACGAGCACGTCGGCGTGAGCGAGATGCGCCTCGGTGAGATCGTGGCCGGTCTTCGTCTTCGGGTCGAAGCCGACGTAGTCGCGAGCGGGATCGAGGAAAGCCCCGCTCGGCTGGCGGATCTTCATTACGTGTAGGATCCACGGAATGCCTGCGTGCTCGCGGTAGCGCTCGAACGGGACGGTCTTGTCGACGATGACCACGTCGAGCGTCCGCGCCCTCTGCGCCCGCCACGCGATCCAGGGCGACGCGAGCAGCACGAGCCCTCCGAGCCCACCCAGCGCGAGCTTCAGTTTCTGTCGTGCACCCATCGGCGGCGAGGCTCCGCGCGAGCATACGGCAATCTCCGAGCCGACGACCATGGCCTGGTCGGCCGCGCGCCGCGCGCTTCGCGGCGCAACCGAGTCGCTTGCTGCGCGCTGAGGTGAAGCCGGGCCGAGACGCCCGGCGCGACAGGGCTCGCCCCTGCGTCGTCGTACGGAAAGAAGGACCTCGATCGCCGATCAGCGGCGTCCCGTCGCCTACGAGCCGAAGACCGAAACCGGTCCCGGACCCGGAGACCGGTGCCGGCCCCGCTACCGGAGCCGGCCCGGGTCCGACATCCGCAAAATGAACGGCATTGGCGCCTAGGCGCCCGTCGCCCGCACGACGAGCTCACGCCGGGAGCGGCTGTTCGTCTTCCTGAGCAGCGACGCGACCTGGTTGGCGATCGTGCGCACGGAACGCGAGCGCATCGAGGCGATCTCCTCGTTCGAGAGACCGTGCTGGAGCAGCTCGAGGACATCGCGTTCCGCATCCGTGAGCGCGATCTCGGCGAAGCGCGCACGCGGGTCACGCGAGAGCATCGCAGCAAGCCGTACGAGATCCATGCGAGACGACGCGCCGAGCTTTGCCGCCGCACTCGCCATCCGCGTCGACACGATGGACGGCGAGACGCCAAGCGCGTACGCGATCAGCTTGGTCGGATGGCCGCGAGCCGCGAGCGAGACGACGTCGACTTCGGCCGGGGAGAGCGCGCGGAAGGGCTGCCCCGACGGTGCGTTCTCGATGAAGAGGTACCGCTTCCTCGCCCCGGAACCCCGCTCGACGAGGCTCAGTTGCCCCGAGACGAGCGCAGGCCAGAGGGCGAGGGCGTCGGCGCCGTCGGGCTGCTCGCGAGCGCGTGTGACGCTCACGGCGTGAGCTGCGAGCACGTCAGCAGGGGGCGCATCGGAGCTCCGCTCGAGCACGCGACCGTCGACGTCGAGCACCGCCTTGAGCACCTCGGGACGGCGCCGAAGGCGATAGCTGGTCTCGAGATGCAGCGCGACGCGAGCGAGGAGGCTCCGGTCGTAGCGGCTCAGGTGGATCTTGCGCTCGTACGCGACGTGGAGGACCACGATGACGCCCGGCTCTGGATAGGCGAAGAGCCCGACCAGATCCTCGATGTTCATTTGCCGGCGGAGGTCCACGGTTTGGGCCGCGGCCTCTCGGGGGGCCTTCCGCTCGACCTCGAGCTGGGTGCTTGCGGCCGTGGGCGGATAGTAGAACGCGCGGAAGCCGGAGACGCCGACCCGCGAGAGTCCGGCGTCTCCGACGGCGGCAAGGAAGGGGTAGGGCGTCACGAGCGCGCTGGACCTGGCCGAATCACAGGCCGGCGAGTGCTCGACGACGATGAGGGACGGCTCGCACGCTGTCGCGAACAGATGCCTCGCCGCGCCGACAATGCCTCTCGCCCAGATCTCGTCGTCGCGAGCTTCTTGCTGCGCCGCCTCGACCACCCGTGCCCAGTCGCCACCACGGCGAAGAACGCTCTCCACTCGCCCCCCTCTGCTTCGCTCAACGCACCCTGGACTCCGATCCCGGGCGGCCCGCAAGGATGCCGTCATCGTCGAGCGCGGCGGCGACGCACGCGAGCAGGTCGCGAGCGAACCCCCACGTCTTCGCGTGATCGAGCCACTCGGCCGTCATGCCGCGGTGATAACACGCACGGACTCGGTCCGCCCTGCGGGTAATCCGCATGTCGACGGTCTCGCGTCGCGCATTCCCGCCACGTCGCCCCCCCGCTCGTACCAGAACGCGATGCTGTGCCTCCATAGGCATTCGTTCTTCCGCGCCGCTCATGACGGCTGGAGGCTATGTGTAAGATACACATACCGGCGGCTGTGCCGACCGCGCTCTGCCTCTGCACGCTCGAGCGATGGAGGAGCGTGACCGGAGTGCCAGCGTTCACCGCATATGTGCTCGTCGATCTCGGACTATCGCTCGTGGACCGCGCCTGCGCTCTCTCCGTGAACGTGCTCGTTTCATCGTTGAAGAGGATTGGAGGTGAACCGACGCGTGCGGCGAAATCTTGGCCACATGGGCCTACATTGGCGATGGTAGCACCATCCTGCGTGAAACAAGGGCGACCCATCGTCCGGCTGCACGCGTGACGCATCCCGTTCGAGCTTCCACCGCGAGCGCCCCGGTCCCCGACGAAAAAAGTCTCGTCGCGGCGTGCCACTTATTTGGCCCTCGCGCTCGAAGCATGCGAACCGTCGACATGTGAGCACGATGG
>JAEXCN010000249.1 GCA_023402175.1 Pseudomonadota bacterium
GTACTCGGAGGGGGAGGTCACAGCCACGTCGACACCACGTTAGCGTAAACGGCGCGGCCGCGGGGAGCCTGTCTGACTCGGCCCGTTCGGGGCTGTCTCGTCTCGATGCCTCGCGTCCCGATGCCCCGATCCCCTCGTGTCCCGATGGCCCCCGATGCGCTCAGGCCTGCTCGAGCCAGGCGCGGAGCTCCGAGCCGAGGATGCGGGGCGCTCGGCGGAGGGACGCCAGATCCGGGCTGCCCGTAAGGAGGAGGACCGCACGGAGCTCGTTCTCGACACCTTCGAGGAAACGCACCGCCGCGGCGCGGCCGCCGTGCGTGAGGGCCTTCAGCGTGGGCCGCGCGATCCCGGCGGCATTCGCGCCGAGCGCGATCGCCCGCGCGACGTCGAGGCCGGTCGCGATCCCGCCGGTTGCGATGATGGTCTCGAACCCGAGCGGAGCGAGCGCCCCGACGGACGCCGCCGTCGGGATACCCCAGTCCCAGAGGAGCTCGCCGAGCGCACGCGCGCTCGTGTCGTTCGCGGCCTGCGCGCGCTTCGTCTCGACGGCGACCCACGAGGTGCCGCCCGCGCCGGACACGTCGACGTGACGGACGCCGGCCGCCAGCACACGCCTTCCGACGTGGCTCGACAGACCGCAGCCCGTCTCCTTGACGATGACGGGCACCGGCAGCTCGGCGACGAGACGGCGGATCGTGTCGATGCCGCCGCGGAAGTCGCGATCCCCGCCGGGCTGGACGAGCTCCATTGCAGGGTTGAGGTGTACGCAGAGCGCGTCCGCGCCGACGCCGCGCACGAGCGCGAGCACCTCGTCCGTCTTCATCGCGCGCGCCTGCACGACGCCGATGTTGCCGAGCACGAGCGTCGTCGGAGCGACCTCGCGAACGGCGTACGTCGGCGCGGCGTCGGCGCGCACGTGCATCGCGCGCTGGCTGCCGAGACCGAAGCCGTAGCCGCGTTCCTCGGCGATCGACGAGAGCTCGCGGTTCACGCGTGCCGCCTCTTCCGTGCCGCCGGTCATCGCCGCGATCACGATCGGCGCGCGAAGCGTCTTGCCGAGGATCGTCGTGCTCAGATCGATCGCGTCCGTGTCGAGGTCGGGAAGCGCGTCGTGGACGAAGCGCACCTGATCGAGCAGCGTCGTCTTGTCCCGGAACGCCACCTCGTCGGTCGCGCAGAGCGCGAGATGGTCTGCCTTGCGCTGCCCGATAGTCGTCGTCATAGGCCCTCCTGGGTCGCTTCCGTGGAAGATGCCGCAGCCGCGGAATTCGTTGCCGCGGCGTGTACAGCTGCTACATTCTTCAAAGAAAACTGAAACATGCTGAATTTGATGACGAATTTTTCTGGACGAGTGATTGACACTCGTCGAGCGCGACCCTAAGACTTCGCGCGTCATGAGGCGCTCGGCGTCGCACCCGGATCCATCGCGGACGCGAGCCGCTCAGCCTCCGAACACGACCGTTCGCTGCGGCAACAGTGGCACATGCCCTCCGGTGAGTCCATGGAGCTAGCGCGATGACCGCTTCGAACGTCGCCGCGTTTGCCTCGCTCCTCTCCGAGGTTCGCGAGCGCGTCGATGTCCGCCTCGTCGAGTGGCTTCGCCCGCGCGTGGCGGCTGCTTCGGCGATCAGCGAGGAGGTCGGGACGGTCGCGGCTGCGGTAGAGGAGCTCGCGCTCCGCGGCGGAAAGCGCATGCGCGCGGCGCTCGTCGCGGCGGGGTTCGGGACGCGCGCGTGGAGCGGCGTCTGCGAGCCGGCGATGATCGCGGTCGAGCTGCTCCAGACGTATCTCCTCATCCACGACGACTGGATGGATGACGATCCGGTTCGTCGCGGCGGCCCGTCGGTGCACATGGTCTTGCGCGAGAAGCTCGGGAGCCGCGCGCTCGGCGATGCGGCTGCGATCCTGGCGGGCGATCTCGCCTCCGGTTACGCGCAAGCGGCGCTCCTCGAGACGGACCTCCCGCCGGAGCGTCTCCTCCGCGCGGCTCGCGCGTTCGCACGAACGCAGGTCGAGGTCGTCACGGGACAGCTCGCCGAGATGCGCGGCGCGCTCCGCAAGGGGCCGCTGCCGAGCGTCGAGACGATCCATGCGCTCAAGACCGCGAGCTACACGGTGACCGGTCCACTCTTGCTCGGCGCGACGCTCGCCGGCGCGGACGACGCGCGCTGCGCGGAGCTCGAGCGCTTCGGGCGGCCGCTCGGGATCGCGTTCCAGCTGCGCGACGATCTGCTCGGCGTGTTCGGCGATCCCTCGGCGACGGGCAAGCCGATCTGGAACGACATCCGGCAGGGCAAACGAACGACGCTCGTGACGGAGCTGCGTGGTGATGCCAGGGCCGAAGCCGTGCTCGCGCGCGCGTTCGGAAAGATCGACGCGACCGAGGCCGACCTCGAGGCGGTCGTTCGCGTGATGGAAGAGAGCGGGGCCCGCGGCCGCGTCGAAGCGCGGATCCGCGAGCTCTGCGACGAGGCCCGGCGCGTCCTCGAGGCCATGTCGCCCACGATGACGGAAGAAGGGCGAGCGTGGCTCGGCGGAGCCATCGCAGCGCTCGGAGAGCGGTCCGCATGAGCACGGAAGGCACCGCGCGCGGCAAGGTCATCCTGTTCGGCGAGCATGCCGTCGTCTACGGCGTGCCGGCGATCGCCGTCGGGATCGAGCGTGGCGCGCGCGCCAGCGTGACGCCGCTCGACGGCGACGGCCCGAGTACGCTCCGCGTGCGCGACTGGAACATCAGCACGCACGACGACGATCGCGAGACGCCGCTCGCCCGCGCGTTCCGCGACGTCCTCCGCGTCACGCGCGACGCCGGCGTCGCCGTCGGTCGCGTGACCGTCGACGCAGAGGCCGATCTGCCGCCTGGCGGTGGTCTCGGTTGCTCTGCGGCGCTCGGCGTCGCGGTCGCGCGCGCGCTCGATGCCGATGCACCCGGCGAGGTCATCGCCGAGCGCGCCGGCGCCTGGGAGCACGTCTTCCACGGCAACCCGTCCGGCATCGACGCCGCGGTCTCCGCGCTCGGCGGCTGCGTCCTCTTCGAGCGCGGCGCAGGGCAGGGGAAGGCGACGATCACCCGCGTTCGCGTGCCCGGCGTCTTTCATCTCTGCATTGGCAACAGCGGGCAGGCATCGAGCACGCGGTCGATGGTCGAAGCGGTCGCGCGTCTGCGCGAGCGCCGTCTGGAGACGACGCAGAAGGCGTTCGACGCGATCCACACGCTCGTGAAGAACGCGCGGCTCGCGATCGAGGCCGCAGACCGGAACGCCGTCGGGCAGCTGCTCGATCTGAACCAGATGCTCCTCTCCGGCCTCTTCGTCTCGACGCCCGAGATCGAGCAGATGTGCGCTTCCGCACGCGGCGCAGGCGCCCTCGGCGCGAAGCTGACGGGTGCCGGCGGCGGCGGCTGTGTCGTCGCGCTCGTCGACACGCCGGAGATCGGCGCGAAGGTGCTCGCCGCGTGGAAGGCGGATGGCTTCGACGGTTTCCTCACCACGTTCGGCGCGCCCGACAGCCCTCGTCGTGCGATCACGTTCATGGAGAGCGCGCCATGAAGACGGCGGCCGTAGCGCTCGCGCATCCGAACATCGCGCTCTCGAAGTACTGGGGCAAGCGCCCGGGCGGCGGCAACGTCCCGGCAGTCCCGAGCCTCTCGGTCACGCTCGCGGGCCTCGCGACGACGACGGAAGTGACGTTCGACGACGCGCTCGCCGGTGATTCGTTGCTCCTGAACGGTTCGCCGGCGCCGGACGGCGCGCTCGCACGCGCGAGCGAGCTGCTCGATCGCGTGCGCGAAGCTGCAGGGCTCCACACGCGCGCGAGCATCGTCTCGACGAACGACTTCCCGACGGCGAGCGGCCTCGCCTCGAGCGCCTCGGGATTCGCTGCGCTCGCGCTCGCCGCGGTCCGTGCGGCCGGCCTCGACTGGACTGCCGAGCGCGTCGCGGACCTCGCTCGGCGGAGCTCGGCGAGCGCCGCGCGCAGCCTCTTCGGTGGGTTCGTCGAGCTCGACGGAGAGAATGCGCGTCAGGTCGCTCCGCCCGGTCGCATCGATCTGAGGGTCCTCGTCTGCGTGACCACCGAGAAGGCGAAAGACGTCTCGTCGCGCGATGGAATGGCCGTCACCGCCGCGCGTAGCCCGTATTACGCCGCGTGGCTCGAGACCGCGCCGCAGATCCACGCTCGCCTGCGCGACGCGCTGCTCGCCGGCGATCTCGAGACGACGTGCACGCTCGCGGAGGAAAGCGCGCTCGCGATGCACGCATCCGCGTTCGCAGCGGGCGTCGTTTACGTCTCCGGCGCGACGCTCGAAGCGCTCGCGACGGTACGCGCGCTCCGCGCCGAGGGGCTCGCCACCTACGCGACGATGGATGCAGGACCGCACCTCAAGTGCCTCGTCCACGCACGCGATGCCGCTCGCGCGAAGGAGCGCCTCGCGCAGACGCCGGGCGTGCTCCGGATCATCGAGGCCGTCGCGGGAGAGGGCGCGCGGATCATCTCGCCTCCGAGCGAGTCGACCGGCGAGGGAAGGAAATGAGGGCGTTCGCTCCCGGGAAGCTCGTGCTGACCGGCGCGTATGCCGTCCTCGACGGCGCTCCTGCGATCGCCGTCGCGGTGAGCCGTGGTGCGTTCGCGGACACGTCGCGAGCGGCGCTCGACGCGACGCCCGAAGTCCGCGCTGCGCTCGGTGACGATGCGAGCGCGCCGTACGTGGACGCATCGGCGATGTTCAGCGACGGCCGGAAGCTCGGCCTCGGTGCGAGCGCAGCCATCCTCGTCGCGTCGCTTGCCGCGATCGAAGTGGGCGCCGGGGCCGATCTCTCGGACGCGACCGTTCGAGAGCGGCTCCTCGCACGTGCACGCGCGGCTCACGCGAGCGCGCAGAGCGGCGGGAGCGGCGTCGACGTGGCGACGAGCGTCCATGGCGGCGCGATCCGGTACGTGATGGGCGAGCCGGTGAAGCGCGTCGCCGTTCCGGCAGGCCTCGAGATCCATGTGTTCGCATGCGCGACGAGCGCGCGGACGAGCGAGCTCCGCGCGCAGGTCGATCGTCTCGCCCAGACGAACCCAGCGGTTCACGGCGCGTGCTCGACCGATCTCCGGACGATCGCGAACGACGCCGCACGAGCTGTCGACGCGGGCGATGCCGCCGGCTTCGTCGACAGCTTGCGACGGACCGCCCGCGCCCTCGCACGGCTGGGGAACGCTGCCGAGATCGCGATCGTGCCCGCGGGCTTCGACGAGCTCGAAGCGATCGCCGCGCGTGACGCTGCCTCCTTCTCCGTGTCCGGTGCGGGCGGCGGCGACGTCGCCGTCCACGTCGGACCGGCAAAGCCTTCCGTTCTGTTCCTCGAGCGCGCTCGTGCGCTCGGCCTTTCAATGCTCGACCTCTCGATCGACTACAAAGGAGTGAGGATCGCATCCGCTGCCCCGGTGTTCACCGCGGCGACGGCCGGCGCTCCCGACCAACGATGACGATCAAGCGCACCTCTCAGCTCCCCGGCTTCTACAAGGTCACCGTCGACGAGCGTCGCAACCTCATCAGCGAAGCGACCGGCGTGTCGGCTGCGAAGATGGCGTCGGCGCTCGATGGCGGCGGTCTCAGCGCCGAGACCGCAGACAAGTTCGTCGAGAACGTCCTCGGCACGTACGGGTTGCCTTACGGCGTGACCCTCAACGTGCGGGTGAACGGACAGGATCACGTCGCCCCGATGGTGGTCGAGGAGCCGAGCGTCGTCGCCGCGGCATCGAACGCTGCGAAGATGGTCCGGTCCGGCGGCGGCTTCCAGGTGGAGGTCGACTCGCCGGTGATGATCAGCCAGGTGCAGATCATCGAGGTGAAGGACCGTGCCGCTGCTTCGCGCGCGATCCTCGACGCGAAGTCCGAGATCCTCGGGCTCGCCGACGCTGCCGTCCCCGGCCTCGTCGCTCGCGGCGGCGGCGCGCGTGGCCTCGAGGTTCGTGAGCTCGGTGAGCCCGAGGACGAGATGATCGTCGCTCACATCCTCGTCGACTGCCGCGATGCGATGGGCGCGAACCTGATCAACACGGTCGCCGAGGCCGTCGCCGATCGTCTCGCCGCGCTCGCGAAGGGCAGCGTCGGTCTCCGCATCCTCTCCAATCTCTGCGACAAGCGCTGCGTCCGCGTGCGATGCCGCGTGCCTGCCGAGGTCCTCGCCACCGATGTGATGGACGGACAAGCGGTCATCGACGGGATCGTCAATGCTTCGCGCTTCGCGGAGCTCGATCCGTACCGCGCGGCGACGCACAACAAGGGCATCATGAACGGCATCGACGCCGTCGTGATCGCGACCGGCAACGACTGGCGTGCCGTCGAAGCGGGCGCCCACGCGTTCGCGGCTCGGACGGGCACGTATCGACCGCTCTCGATCTGGCGGCGCGACGGCGACGCGCTCTCCGGTTTCCTCGAGCTTCCGCTCGCCCTCGGAACCGTCGGCGGAACGCTGCGCGTGCATCCGAGCGCGCGCCTCTCGCTCGACATGATGGGCGTCACCGAGGCCGCGGACCTCGCCGCGGTGGCCGCCTCGGTGGGGCTTGCCTCGAACCTCGCCGCGGTCCGTGCGCTCGCGACGGATGGCATCCAGCGCGGGCACATGGCGCTGCATGCGCGCTCGGTTGCCCTCGCCGCCGGCGCAGTGGGCAGCGAGGTCGAGCGCATCGCCGCGGTCATCGTGGAGGCCCGCGACATCACGCTCGAGGCGGCTCGCCGTGCGCTCGCGATGATCCGCAAGGAGCAGGCGGCCTCAGGCCGGGTCACGACGATCCCGCCGCCCGACGGCGGAAGCTCCGCGATGGCGGAGTGACGGCGACGAGCATCACCGTCGAGGAAGTCGCTCGCGCTGCGCGCGACGCGCGCGTGATGCGCGCCTGATCCGCGCGGCGCGAGCCGAGTCTTCCCAATCCCCCGACGAAAGCGGGGCGATCACTGCCCCGGTTTCGGCGGCTTCTCCTGCGGAAGCGGCGGGAGCTCCGGTGTACCTTTGCCCATCCCGAGCTTCGAGGTGGCGCCTTGGAGCTCGCCGACCTGTCCGACCTCTTCGCTGAACGTCGTCTGCGCGGGCGGCTCCTTCTCCTTCCGCACCGGGTCCGGCGTGGGACCCGGCTCGGGATCCTCGACACCTGCCGCACAGCCCGCCACCGTGAGCCCGATCACTGCAGCCATCAGCCAACGTTTCATAGCGCTCGTCCCTCCTGTCCCCTGGACCAGACGCCGCTTGCTCGTCCGAGATTCGCCCGAGAGCAAACGGACCCGCCAGTTTTCTACGGGAGCACGGAACTCATCACGGGCACAAGCGTGCCGGCTCCGCCGCGCGCAAATCGGTGCGCCCCTCTCCGCGCCGAACGGCCGATGTGTTCGGATGCCCCCGTGCGCTAGGCTCGTTCGCGCGCTCGTTCGCGCGCGCTTGTTCGCGAAGGGGCCGGCCGAGGAGAGCGCCATCGCCACAGGCTCGATCAAAGCGCTCGGTCGGGCGCTTTCGTCATCGGGTTTTCGTCATTTGGTTTTCGTCATTTGGCTTTCGTCATCGCGCTGCTCACGATTGCCATCAGCGCGTTGGCGAGCAGATCGCGGAGCTCCGTTGCGGACGGCGGCCGCGTGTCGCGCGTCGACTCGCGATGAGGCTTCGCCTCGGCCTCCACGCACGCCTCGACCCACGCGATGCTCGCGGCCTCCGCGAGACCGACCCACCCCTGGAGGGCGATCTGCAACAGGGGCGACTCGAGGCCTGACGGCGGAAAGACGTCCGCCATGCCGCTCGTCAGCGTTCCGAGCAGCGTCGCGCGCGTCTCGTCGACGACAGCGGCGAGCTCGCGGTCGCCGAACGCGGTGCTTCGCATGAGCGTCGAGAACGCGCCGCCGTGAGCACGCACGTATTCGAGGTAGCGATCGAGCCCGATCTGCAGGCGCTCGAGCGGCGGAACATCCATCGGGAGATCCATCCGCGCGAGGAGCCGCGCGGCGGCTTCACGGACGCACGCCACGTAGAACGCGCGCTTCGTCGGGAAGTAGTGATAGAGGAGGCCCTTCGAGATCCCCGCCGCCTGGGCGATGAGATCGATCGAGACCTCGTCGTACGTACGCGTTCCGAACTCGGCGAGGCCGAGCGCGACGAGCTGAGCGCGCCTTTCGTCGACGTCGAGCCGCACGCGCGCGCGTGCTTCCTCGACCTCCCGACCGCGCCGCGGCGGAGGCGGGCTCTTCGGCGCCGTGCGACGCCGTGTCGCCTGCGCCGCCTTCGTCGCGCCGTGTTTCGCAGGGGAGCGCATCGCTCGTGAGCATAGTCGAAAGCGTCATCGCTGCCGCCATTGACTAAAGTTCAATAGGCGCTAACGTCACTCAGCGAGAGTCGACAAGGAGCTGCCGATGGCGTTTGCGTCCCCCCAGGAGTCCACCGCGGCCTCGTCGCGCGGCGCTCGACCAGCGGTGCGTCCGCGCGCGCCGCGTCTCGGCTTCGACGGCGTGTCGCGACATTGGTTCGCCGGCAGTCGTGCGGCAACGCACGTCGCCAACGGCGTCAACCTCCTGTTCCCGCACGGGGAGAGGTTCTTCATCCGGAGCGTGCGGCATTACCTGGACCGCGTGTCACCGGAGCTCGCAACGCAGGTCCGAGGTTTCTTCGGTCAGGAAGGCCGCCATGCGCAGGCGCACGAGCGCTTGTTCGACACGCTCCGCGAGCAAGGCTTCGAGGTCGATCCGATCCTCGAGACGTACGAGCGCATCGCCTACGGCTACATCGAGAAGGCCGCGCCGCCTCCGCTTCGCCTCGCCGTGACGGTCGCCCTCGAGCACTTCACCGCGATCCTCGCGGAGGATGCGCTCACGTCCGATGGCCTCGCATTCGCCGCTCCCGAGATCCGCCGCTTGCTCGAGTGGCACGCGGTCGAGGAGCTCGAGCACAAAGCCGTCGCGTTCGACGTCATGGCGGAGGTGGTGCCGAGCTACGCGCTCCGCCTCGCAGGCATGGCTCTCGCGACCTTGACGCTCGGCGGCTTCTGGCTCTGGGCGACGCGGAAGCTGCTCCGGCAGGACGGCTCGTCGCTCCGCGAGGCGCGAAGAGAGCTCGCGCAGCTCCGCAAGCGTGCGCAGACCGAGCGTGGGGCGCGGGTGATGCAGCCCGTCGGCACGCGTGTCTTCCTCCGCGGCATCCTCGAGTACGTGAAGCCTGGCTTCCATCCGATGAACCGAGACCACTCGGAGCTCATCGCGACGACGCTCGAGCGCCTCGCCGCGGAGGGGGTGGTCGCGCCTTCGGACGGAGAGAGCCCGTCATGAACACCGCGATCGCCATCGGTGCGTTCTCCGGGCTCGGCATCGCGTCGCTCCGGAAGAACTCGATCGGCGACGCGAAGCTCTAGGTCGCGCTCCACGCCTGAAGCCGCTCCGTTCCGAGCGGAATCCCGAGCGGGCGCTCTGAAAGCGAAAGCGGCAGGCGGATGACGACATGGCTCGTTTGGCGTAGCGTGCCCGTTCGTGACGGACCGGGGAGATGACGGGAAGCCTGCGAGCGTTCGCGGTGGGGATCCGCATCGCGACTTGGCGGGCGTGCTCCACGACGTGTCGAACGCGCTCACGGTGCTCCTCGGATGGGTCGGAGAAGCTCGTGCGGCCGATGCGTCTCCGGAGACGGTCGCGTACGCGCTCACGATCGTCGAGCAACGTGCGCGCATCGCGCGTGACCTCGCCCGGCATGCCATCGGCAGTCCGCGGATCGACGAGCAGCTCCCGGCCGGAGAAATCGCGCGCGAGGTGGTCGATGCGCTCGCGGTCGAGGCGAGCCGGGCCGGCGTGACGATGATCGTCACCGGCGGCGACGCGGCCGCGAAGGTGGCCGGCGCGCTCGACGTGTCCCAGGTGCTCACGAACATCGTCATGAACGCGCTCGCGTATGCGCCTCAGGGGAGCGAGGTCGCGATCGACATCTCCTCCGACGACGAGCGCGTCTGGGTCGTCGTGACCGATCGCGGCGCAGGCGTTCCGTCATCGCGCCGGGAGAGCATCTTCCAGGGCGAGTCGCTTCGTCCGGGCGGCACGGGCGTCGGCCTTCGCCATTCGCGCGAGCTCGCACGCGCGTCGGGCGGCGACGTCGAGCTCCTCCCGTCGACGCCGCCGGACGGCGCTCGCTTCCGAATCAGCTGGCCGCGCGTCGATGCCGTGCCTCGTCCGCCGCTCTCGACCTCCCGCGTGCGCGAGCTCGCTGGCATGCGCGTGCTGCTCGTCGAGGACGATGCCGCGGTCACGCAGCTGCTCGAGACGGCGCTCGAGGGCAGGGGAGCCGACGTGACGATCGCGTCCTCGGGCGCGGAGCTCACGGCGGCGATGGCGAGCGCGCCTTACGACGCGGCGCTCGTCGACCTCTCACCGATCGCGGAGGACGCCAGCGGCGCGCTCGCGCGACTGCGGAACAGCTCGCCTCGGATCGACCTCGTGCTCATCACCGGAAGCGCCGACAAGCTGCCTGACGCCGTCGCAACGGCAGGCATGAAGCTCGTCCGCAAACCGTTCGAGCTCGGAGAAGTGCTCGCAGCTTTGACGAAGAAGGCTTGACTCAAATCGCGGTTCGCCGTATCAAGCCGTTCCTCGTCACGACGCGAAGGTGGCGGAATTGGCAGACGCACTAGCTTGAGGTGCTAGCGGGTAACACCGTAGGGGTTCAAGTCCCCTCCTTCGCACTCGACACTGCAGTACTAGGGTAACGGAACGGCC
Source organism: Pseudomonadota bacterium (assembly GCA_023402175.1). Lineage (GTDB taxonomy): Bacteria > Myxococcota_A > Polyangia > Polyangiales > Polyangiaceae > Labilithrix. The sequence continues at coordinate 10,718 of JAEXCN010000249.1, forward strand.
GCTCCTCCCACGAGGTAGCGGCCGTTTTCGATTCTGGGGAACCACTCGGGGACGACGGCCGCCGACATCGCGCTCGAGGCGCGATGTGTCCCGTCGCGCTGAGCTACTCGCCTGACAATCGCCGCCGGCAACGAGCCCGGACCCGCTCAGGTCGAAGGCGGACGCGTCCGAGTGGGCCGAGCCCTCACTTGCGCCACGCCGCTTCGGACTTCTGTGCGAAGTGCTCGAAAGCGTGCTCCAGACCGGCGAGAACTTCGGCTGAGGTCTCGAAGAGCGCGGCGGCGCTCGGGTCCGAGACCTTCTCGGCGTCCTCGCGCAGGTGGCTGAGCAACTCGTGAAGTCGCTCTCTCACTTGGTTGACGTGGGGGATCGGATCGCTGGTCTGGATGTTCTGCATGCCGCAGAGAAAGCAACGCTCGTACCGGTGCGGGTTCAACCGCAAGTGCATCGAGCGTCCGAGACACTTCTCGCTGTGAGCTTGCGCCTCCCAAGGCGAAGCTGAACGAGTTGTTCGGCGAGCTGTTCGAGGAAAGGCAAAAGAGGAGCTTCAGATGGGATCCATCGATCGACGTCAGGCCATCTTCTTGGGTGTGGCGGGCTTCGAGGGCGTCGTCGAACAGGTAGGCAAGCTCGAACAGGCACTCGGCATCTACGACCTGAACCCGTTCACCCCATGATGAGGCCCACGTCGACGCTCTGGCGGCGCGCTACGGCCATCTCCGCTCCGTCATCGGTGCTCTTGATCCGGATCCTGGTCGGGGCAGTCTTTCTCTCCGAAGGGATCCAGAAATTCTTGTTCCCTGACACTTTGGGGGTGGGCCGCTTCGTCAAGATCGGCATTCCCGCGCCCTCCGTGATGGCGCCCTTCGTGGGAGTCGTCGAGGTCACGTGCGGGCTCTGCGTGATCCTGGGCCTGTTCACACGCCTCGTGGCGGTGCCGCTGCTCGTCGACATCGTGGTGGCGATCGCGACCACCAAACTTCCGATGCTGTTCAAGAGCGGCTTCTGGGCGACGGCGCACGAAAGTCGAACCGACTTCTCGATGTTGATGGGGCTCGTCTTCCTCCTCGTGGAAGGAAGTGGGCCGAGGTCGCTGGACGCCCTGGTCTTCGGTACTCGAGACGATGGTTAAACGGCTGGATGGAGACGGCTGAGGGGCCATCGTTGACGGGGCTCATCCCTTCGCCGCAGAGGACTCCTCGCGTCGTCGTCGTGGGGGCCGTGATCTCGTAGCGAGCAAGGATGGAGCTCAACGGGGGCTGGACCATCCACGGTCGTCGAGCAGTCCCTCGACGCGGCGCCGAATGTCGTCGCGGATCTCGCGGACCTGTTCGATCGGCAGCCCCTTGGGATCGGCGAGCGGCCAGTCGTCACGTTCGAGGCCGGGCACGACGGGACATTGTTCTCCGCAGCCCATCGTGACGAGCAGGGACGCCGCTCGAGCCAGGTCGTCGTCGAGGAGGCGGGGTCTTCCAGCGGAGAGATCGATCCCGACCTCCTGCATCGCGAGCACGACTTCGGGGTGAACACGACTTCCCGGAGCCGTACCGGCGGAGACGGCCGTTGCCTTCGTCGGATCGGCCAGCTCGTTGAACCAGGCCGCCGCCATCTGCGAGCGGCCGGCGTTGTGGATGCAGGCAAAGAGTATCGTCTTCATCGCGGTCCTCCTTCGGCGAGGTCGCGCAGCAACTCACTCTCCGTGCGCTGTCCGAACAGCTTCTGCTTCAGCCAGAGCGACAGGTAGACGAGCGCGAGGAGCGCAGGCACTTCGATGAGCGGCCCCACCACTCCCGCCAGCGCTTCTCCCGAAGCGATTCCGAACAGGCCGACCGCGACGGCGATGGCGAGCTCGAAGTTGTTTCCGGCAGCCGTGAAGGAGAGCGAGGCGGTCTCCTCGTACGAGAACCCGAGCTTCTTCGAGATGAGGAACGACGCCGTGAACATGACCGCGAAGTAGAGGACGAGCGGCACGGAGATCCGCAGAACGTCCATTGGAAGTCCGACAATCTTCTCGCCCTGCATCGCGAACATCAGGACGATCGTGTAGAGCAGCCCGAGCAGCGCGAACGGCCCGACCTTCGGCAAGAACCGACGCTCGTACCAAGTCTCGCCGTACCGACGAACGAGCGTCGATCTCGTCACGGCGCCTGCTACGAGCGGAAGCCCCAGGAAGAGGAGCACGCTCTTCGCGATCTCCCACATGGAGATGTGAAAGTCCGTTCCTTCGGCGCCGAGCCACGTTGGAACGACGCTGAGGAAGAACCAGCCGAGCACCGAGTAGAAGAGGATCTGGAAGACCGAGTTCAATGCCACGAGAAGGGCGGCGATCTCGTTGCTTCCCTTGGCCAGCATGTTCCAGATCAGGACCATGGCGATGCACCGTGCGAGTCCGATCAAGATCAGGCCGGTGCGGTAGTGCGGCAGATCCGGGAGCAGAAGCCACGCCAGCGCGAACATGACGACCGGGCCGAGGACCCAGTTGAACACCAAGGAGGCCGTGAAGAGCTTGCCGTTGGCTCCGACCGAGCCGAGCTTGCCGTAGCGAACCTTCGCCAGCACGGGGTACATCATCCAGAACAGGCCGACGGCGATCGGGAGCGAGACACCCGCGAGCTTCACCGTGTCGAGGGCGGGGCCGAGTGCGGGGTAGGCTCGCCCAAGCCCGACTCCGAGCCCCATCGCGAGCAGGATCCACGCGGGCAGGAAGCGATCGAGGACGGAGAGCTGCGGAGTCAGCTTGGGCGAGGAACGCATCGTGTTCACGTAGGCGCGGTCAGCCGCAGCAGGACTTCTTTGCCGTCGCGGCGGGGGCGTCAGACCCTTTGATCTCGGGCACGCAGCAGGCACCGGACGTGCTGATTTCAGGGAGCCCCGTCCCCATCTCGTCGGTGTCGCCCTTCACGACGAACACCTCCCAGGCGTTGCCGTCCGGGTCTTCCACCCAGACCTTGTCCTGGAGCGCGTAGCAGCACGACGTGTCCTCCTCCGTCTTCGTGACGAGCCCTGCTTCCTTGAAGCGGGTCCACGCGGCGGCCACGTCCTCGCTGCTTGCGACCTGAACGCCGAAGTGGGCTCGCGTTCACGCCGGTGCGCGGCGCCTCCTGCATCGTCAGATTCAGCGAGGGAGAGACGAGGTCGAACTTGGCGTAGCCGGGCCGCCGTTTCGTGGCCTGGACTCCGAATGCCTTTTCGTAAAACGCAACCGAAGCGTCGATGTCGGCGACGTTCAACGAGACGTGCGGCTTGAGGACGTTCATTGCGGGACTCCTTCCAAAAAAATCGAAATAGAGGGCGAAAGAAAAGCGCGAAGGTCAGGCGTCAGCAGCAGCCCGAGTTTCCGCGCTTGCAGCAGTCTTCCCAGACGTAGTCGGTGAGCGCTCGAAGGACCGCGTAGTCCGCCGAGTAGTAGTGGAACGTGCCCTCGCCCCTGGTCGTCAGCAGGCGCGCGTCGACGAGACGCTTGAGGTGATGGCTCAGCGTCGACGCCGGAACGTCCACGTGCGTTTGGATGTCGCCGGCAGCGGCACCATCCGTACCCGCCTGAACGACGTACCGCAGAACCTTCAGCCGCACGGGATGCCCGAGTGCGCTGAGCTGTTCCGCGTGCCGTTCGAGCTTCGAGGTCACCTCATTCCTTCTAACATTCTCGAACCAGCCCCGCAACGGCTTCTTCGAGAATTTTGGAAGCGAGCGATCATGGTGCGGTGTCGCGGCGTGCGTGTGACCGAGCTACTCCGTCGGCGAAGGCGGACGCACGGAGGTCGGCGGGATCACCGCGCGGACCGTCTCGACGAGATCCGTCATCGCGATCGGTTTCGCGACGTGCACGGAGAAACCAGCCTCGAGCGCACGGCGCGCGTCCTCGAGCGAGGCGCTCGCGGAGAGCGCGATCGCGACGGGCGGGACCGAGCGCTTGCGGAGGATGCGCATGAGCTCGTAGCCGTCGAGCCCCGGCATCTGCAGGTCGCTGAGGACGATGTCCGGCAGCTGCGCATCGAGCTGCGTGAGGGCCGTCTCGGCTCCGTTCGCTTCGAGCACGTCCGCTCCCGCGGACCGCAGCGTCAGGCTGACGAGCTCGAGGGTCTCGGGTTCGTCTTCGACCACGAGGATGCGGACACCGGCGAGCTCGTCGCCTTTCAGCTGATCGATCGTCACGTTCGGCGCCCATGTTAGGTCGTCGACCTCCGCAGGTCGAGAGCCGCACCGACGCCCATGCTCGTCACGCGGCGCGTCGTGCCGTCCGGTTGAGTTTGCGTCGAACGCCGCGGCGGCGGACGAGGAACGCGAACGCGACGGGTCCGCGTGCCGACTCTCGCATCGGCTCGATGCGAGCCGCGATCACCGGAACGACGATGCAGGAAAGTCGACTTGGATGTCGATGACGTCGGATCCGCGAATGTCGAACGGATCGATGAACACGCGCGTCGTTCGCGATCGTCCGTCGCTGTCGAGGAGCACGGCCGAGCCGGAGTAGTTCCCCTGGATCAGTGAAACGTCCATCGTGAAGTACCGGCATGGCTGCTGCCACGCGCCGACTTCGCGGCCGCTCCTGTCGACGACCGACACCTCCGCATTCGCTGCGAGAGACTTGATGCACTCGTCGGGATCCGTGCGCCCGTCGATCGACCATCGAAGTCGCAACGTGCCCTGCGCAGGCGGCGGCAGCGTGGGCTCGACGACGACGGTGCGTCGGCGAGGCGGCTCGGATTCGAAGACACACGCGCTGACGCCGAGCCCGAGCAGCACGGCGAGCAGCGCCGACGACGATCGCTTCATGGATTTTGACCTCGAGGCAGAGGTGCTCGTCGCCTCGTCGGGACGGCTCAACGCACTTGCGTCGGCGGCGGAGCAGGCGAGGACGGCGGAGCAGGCGAAGGCGGCGGAGCCGCTTGCGGCGCAGGCGTCGGGACGGGCTGAGCCGGGTAATACCGGCCTCGCGGTTCCGGGTAGCGCGGAGCCGGCGGTGCTTGTCGGATCGTGCTGCGGTAGCGATAGAGCGTCGCAGGCTCGGATTCGTAGTACCGCCAAACGGTGCCGTCTTGGTACATCCAGCGCCCGTCGATGTAATAGACGTCGCGGCCGTCGTAGTACGTGTGCGGGTAGAACCGGTACGTGCTGCCGTAATGGAGCTCGGCGTATCCGACCGGTGTCGCCCGCGCCGCGCAGCCAGCCAAGGCTGCGCCCGCAGCGATGATCGCCGCCGAACAAACGCGAAGGCGAAACAGCCGTGGCATGACTCGTCCTCGAACCGCGTTCGACGCAAAGCGAGTGCCTCGCCACCAGCGCGAGTCCGCGCGGATTCCGCTGCTCGAGGTCGCGTGACGAAAACGCCATCGACGCGCCGGCGCCGTGTTCGGCCACACGACGTCCGGGCCCAGGCGGGTTGCGAGCTCGGCGCGAAGGCATGCTCTCGTCGTCGACTCGGCCTTCGCGCCTTCGCGCCTTCGCCCTGGCGCCGATCACGAGCAACGCTTGCGCAATGGCGGCAATGTGAGGTGGGGTAGGCAGACCCCAGGTCTTCGGATCCTCGAGGGACCGCGTCCAGAATTGCCGCAGCCGGGATGTCCCGTGAATCCGAGGAGTTCCGTCGGATCAGTGCAGGAAATGTAGGATGGTATCCGCCTTGCTGAGGTCGCTGGGCCGGAGGGATTCATGGCCAAGCGCCTCGGAGCCGTCGCAGCGTTCGTGTTCGCAGCAGCCGTCGTCGCCTGTGGTGACGAGTCCGGTCCGGCGCCGTTCGAGAAGGGACCGAACGCCGGCAGCGCGAACGGGTCGGGCGCGGGAGGCGTGACGATCGGTCCCGATGGTCTGCCCGTCGGTCCCGACGGCAAGCCGCTGCCGCCGAAGCTCGATGGCGTCTACGAGCTCTCGAGCGAGCTCGATCTCACGACGGCCGGTCTGCTCCCCGAGGTGATGAACGACACGCTGAAGGCGCTCTCGAGCTTTCGCGAGAAACCCTCGCAGACGATCGTCGACCTGATGTCCGCGGCGAACGTGCCGCTCGTCTCGAACATACTCGGCGTCATCCCGGGGCCGATCCGCGGCTTCGTCCTCGGGTACATCGACGATCACGTCTTCAAGGCGCTCTACGACAAGGTGCCGGTCACGCAGCGGATCACCGGCATCCTCGACGACCTCGCGAGCATCGTGACGAAGTTCGAAGTCGTCACGACGCTCGATGTCCCGCAGGGCGACGAGGTCGGCGACATGACCGCGCACCACACGATCGCGGGCGTTGGTTATCACTGGGATTCGAAGCGGCACGTCATCGCCGCGCCCGAGCTCGTCTCACAGCTCGTCGATCAGCGCGTAAAGGCCAATGCGGTGGCGCTGGAGAAGCGCTCCGTCGAGCTCGAGACCGGACGGCTGAAGCTCGGTGATCACACCTTCTCGGTGCCGATCGGATCGTTCACGGTCTACGCCGCCGACGAGCTCGCGAAGGACAAGCTCGGCGCGGCCAGCCTGCGCGACGCGATGGGCAAGGTCGTCGACTGCGAGGCGCTCGCGGACTCGGTGTCGAAGCGCTGCATCAATCCTCCCGGTCCCGGTCAGGTGTGCGTCGGACACAAGTCGGACATCAAACAGATCTGCACGACGGGTCTCGATCTGCTCGTCATCTCCCTGCAGACGGCGATCCGCAGGCTCGACATGCCGGTGCTGAACCTGAAGGACGGCTTCGCTCAGATGTGGGACGCGCCCGAAGAAGGAGCTCCGCTCGACGCCACGATCGATCGCATCGACCACGGGTTCTGGACCGCTGCCATCACCGTGACGAAGGAAGACAAGCCCGTCGTCGCGACGTTCACCGGTCGCCGCATCGGCGACACCGCCGTGCCGTCACGCTGACGCCACGGCCCTCGAGCAAACAAATGGGGATGACGATGTCGAACACGAAGATGCTGCTGGTGCTGGCCCTTGCGATCTCCGCGACGGCTTGCGGAACCGAGACGTCGAGCGGGAGCGAGGCCGCCGGCGAGGCAGACAACACGACCGACGCGACGCTGAAGCTGACGAGCGACTACCAGACGACGCTGGTCGGGCGGGCGAAGGCCGGCAGCGCGCTTCGCATCGAGTATGCGCTCGAGCGCCTGCCGCAATGCCGGGGCAACCTCGGTGGCGGCGCTCCAGGCTGGAACATCACCGGCTACTACAGCGAGAACGGGGTCGCCGCGAAGATGTTCGACGTCTCCGAGCTTAGCGCCGACGGCAAGGATCGCGTCGCGAAGCCTGCGCGGATCAAGCTCGAGAACGGTGGCGATCTCGCGCTCTGGTTCCAGGTCACGAACCGCTGGGGCTGCTCGGAGTACGACTCGCAGTTCGGACAGAACTTCCACGTGGACGTCGAAGGCCCCGCGCCGGAGGCCGGAGCGACGATCGTCTTCAAGAAGGACGGCGCGATCGATCAGCAGGGCACGCTCCGGGCAGGGGACAAGGTGAAGGTCCGCTACGAGCAGGAGCGTCTTCCGCAGTGTCGGCGTACGCAGAACGGCAACCCCCTCTGGGCCATCAGCGGGTTCGCGTCGGTCGCCGGTAGTCCGGCGGAAGCCTTCGCGACGGGCAAGCCCGCGGGGGCCGAGCGGGAGCCGATCGACGCCGTCATCGATCTGCCGCGCGCCGGCGAGCTCGCGCTCTGGTTCGAGGTCACGAGCGTCGGCGGCTGCCACGAGGTCGACTCCAAGGGCGGCCAGAACTACCGCTTCGCGATCCAGTAAAGAGCAGGGGAGCGAGCGTGATCAGCTCCGGCCCGGGAGCGCGTAAGGTCGAGCTAGCGCCTAGGAGGCGCTCCGGGCGCGACGGGCTGAAGATTCCCGTGTGAGGGCCGTTCAGCCATCACACGCGATGGCGATCCCCCGACCCAGCGACCGCTCCCCGACGGGGAACCAAGGCTCGACCGAGATGCCGAAGGTGCGGCCCTCGGATCGGTCGGGCACGTACCGGATGATCCTCGCCCGGAAGCGCGAGACGCCGAAGGCGCCTGCGCGCCCGACGAAGCCTCCGCTCGCGCAGGAGCCAGCTTCCTCGCGAAAGGCTGGGCCGCCGCCGCCCTCGAGTCCGTCGCAGCCGGCGCAGAAAGCGCAGCGACCAGTCGAGCGGAGCACGACGCTTCCGTCGATGGCGACCGTCTTGCCCGCGCCGGCATCGGCCGCTCCGTCGATGCCCGCGCCTCACTCCGGCGCGAGGAATAGCGGGCAGATCCCCGCGGCGTCCGTGCGCGAAGGTCAGGCGCCTCACGATCGGCTCGAAGCCGACCTCCCGCCGCTCGCTGCCGAGCTCCCGGGACCGGCGCCGACGGAGTGCGGCCCGCGACGGACCTACGGCCGCGAGATGGACGCGGTGCCCCCGGCGAAGGACCTCATCGCGCCGCCGTCGAAGCCCACGCAGGTCGAGGATCTCGAGCTGTTCGATCCCGAGGGCGAGCTTGCGGAGGAGAGCGCGGAGGCCGAGACGCCCGTCGCGAGCAAGCCGCCGAGGACGGTGCGGTTCACGCCGCAGCCGATGGAGGCCGTGAAGGTCTCTGCCGCGCCGGCGACGCCCCCGGCGGTCACGGAAGATCGTCCCGCGTTCATGTTCCCGGAGGCGCTCGAGCTCCAGGACACGACCGCGCCGTCCCTCGCTTCGTCTTCGTCTTCGTCTTCGTCGCCTTCGTCTGGCGCCACGCACGGATTCGATCCGCGTCCGGGGATCGTGGCGTTCGCGGGCTATGGTCTGCCTCCGGAGAAGCTGTCGGAGACGCCGTCGTACGCGCTCCACGTGCTCGCGCGGCGGCGTGTCCTCCGCGAGGGGCTCGAGATGGCGCGCAGGCGGCGCCCACGCGACATCGAGCTCTACGAGGCAGCGCTGCAAGTCGCCGACCAGGCCGCCGTCCGAAAGGGGCTCGCGCTGCTCGCCGCTCTCGTGCTGGTGGCGCTCGGCGTCCTCGGTGCGCTCGTCGGCGTGCTGCGCTAGGCAGCGCCACGGCGGGCCGCTCAACAGGACCGTGACCGCTAGCGTGCGCCGTGCTAATTCCGCCTGGCCGATGGCCCTGACCGAACGCGAGCCCGTCTCGACGCGCTTCATGCGAGCACTCTCGCGCGGGCCGCGCCAGTCGCCGCAGCGCTTCGAGGCGCCGGAAATCTACGGGCGGGCAGCGATCGCGCGGATCGCCCAGGCGCTGCCGCCGGTCGAGCGGGTCTACGCGAACATCCGGTTTTCGATCCTGCGACCGAAGCTGCTCAGCGTCATGGACCTGCTCCTGCCGGACGAGGGGCGAATCCTCGACATCGGCTGCGGCTTCGGTCTCTTTGCCGCCTACTTCGGGCAGACCCAGCCTGCGCGACGGATCGTCGGCGTCGACCCGAACAGCCAGCGCGTCGCGATGGCGCGTCAAGTCTCCGAGCACGTCGGGCTCTCCGGCAACACGTTCATCGCCGGCGATGCCCGCGACGTCTCGCTCCAGGGGCCGTTCTCCGGCGCGTACGTCCTCGACGTGATGCACCACATCCCGGAGAAGGATCAGCTCCCGATGCTCGAGCGCCTGCGCGACCTGCTCGCGCCGAGAGGCGTGCTCGTCATCAAGGACATCACGACGGAGCCGGCGTTCGGCCTCGAGTTCACCCGCCTGCTCGATCGCGTGATGGTCGGCTGGGACGAGCCGCTCCGCTACCGACACCACCGTGAGTGGGGCGAGATGCTCGCGTCGCTCGGCTTCCACGTGCGGATGGTCCGCGTGCCGGACGTGCTTCCGTATCCGCACGTGGTGATCGCGGCGACGAAGCGCTGAGGCCGCGCTCAGGCCTACCTAGAGGCTGCCTTTCGTCGAGGGGATCCCGGACGCCCGGGGATCGAGCGTAGCCGCGGCGCGAAGCGCCTTCGCGAACGCCTTGAAGCAGATTTCCGTCATGTGGTGCAGGTTGGTGCCTGCGTGCAGGACGACGTGGAGGTTGCACGCGGCGCCTCGGGCGAAGCCCTCGAAGAACACCTCCGCGAGCTCGGTATCCCAGGTGCCGATCTTCGCCTTCGGCATCGGCACCTCCCACACGAAGAACGGTCGTCCGGACAGATCGAGCGTGCAGGTCGCCCGCGCCTCGTCCATCGGCAGCGTCGCCCAGCCGTAACGCGCGATGCCGGCCTTGTCGCCGAGCGCGTTCGCGACCGCACGGCCGAGGACGATGCCGACGTCTTCGGTCGTGTGGTGGCCGTCGATCTCGACGTCGCCCGTGGCCTTCACCGTGAGGTCGATGAGGCCATGTTTCCCGATCTGATCGAGCATGTGCGAGAGGAACGGGATCGGCGTCTCGATCTGGTTCTTCCCGCTTCCGTCGAGCCCGACCTCCACCAGGATCGAGGTCTCTTTCGTAGTCCGCTGTTCCCGACCTTGTCGCACGGCGCGTATTTGGACCATACGCGGCCCGGTCGTCAAAGATTGCGAGCGGCCGCGCCGATCCTCTATCGTCCTCGCGTGGCGCAGGATGCGCGTGGCGACGGGCGCGAGGGGCGCGCACAAGGCGAGGACGCGCTCGGCGACCTCCACGACGCGACCGTCCGCTACCTCATCGAGCACTACGGTCGGCCGTTCGTCCAAGGCGACATCCTCTTCCGCGAAGGCGAGCCTGCGACGCACGCGTTCCTCCTCCACGAAGGACGCGTCCGCCTGCTCAAGCGCGTCCGCATGGTCGAGCGCAGCCTCTCCGTCCTCCGGCCCGGCGATCTCTTCGGCGAGGGTGCGATCATCGACGGCGCATCCCGGATGTCGACGGCCGTCGCGCTCTCCGATGGGATCGCGCTGTCCCTCGATCGGCCGGCCCTCCGCGCCACGCTCGAGCGTTTTCCACAGGTGGCGGAGCGCATCCTGACCCTGCTGGTCCGTCGCTTGCGCGATGCGGAGGATCAGATCGAGGTCCTGCTCCTGCGCGACACGCAGTCGAAGGTCGTCAGCGCGCTCTTGAAGATGGCACGGAACCAGCCGGGCCCCGTGGAGCTGATGGTCTCGCCGGTCGATCTCTCGAGCCGTGTAGGGCTCGACGTCGACACCGTGAAGCGGACGGTCCAACGACTCCGTGACCAGCAGTACCTGCGCATCGTCGGCGAGCGGGTCGAGATCCCGGACGTCGACGCCCTGCGCCGCCTCTACGCCCTCCTGGGGACAAAAGAGGAGCTCCGGGGCGAGCGCTGACGGGCTTGAAGTCCTTCATGAAGGACAGCCCGTAAGAGCTCATCATCGCTGCGTTCGAAAGCGGCGGGGATGTATAACGCAGTGCGTTATTGCAAGGGGTCCGGAGGCCTCTGCAAGAAGAAAAAACCGAGGAGTCCCGTGCCTTTGGTGCATTACCGTTCAGGGTTGACGTCCGGTAAGCGCTGGAGTACTTCCGGGCCCCTACGATCCCATGCGCTTGCGCTCGCCCACGACACATCGAGCCGCAGCACCTCGCGCCCCCGCCGCGCGCCGTCCCGCTTTGTGGACAAATCGCATGGGGCTCGTCGTGGCCGCCTCTACGCTCGCGCTCATCGCATGCGCGAGCGGCAAGGGTCAGCAGCCCGGTGCGCAGAGCCCGGAGCGGCAGAGCGACGCCGAATACGACATCGCACGCGACCTCTTCCAGAAGGGCAACACCCGCGTCGCGCTCGACCACGTGCAGAAGGCCGTCTCCCTCAACGAGGAGAACGACAAGGCCCATTACTTGATGGCCGCCATCCTGCTCGCGTTCTGCTCGGGCCCGCGCGCGTTCGAAGCGCCGGACTGCAGGCTCGGCGAGGTCGAGAAGAGCACGCGTGCTGCCCTCAAGCACAACCCCGACTTCCGGGACGCGAAGAACCTGCTCGGCCAGGTGCTCATCAACGCGAAGAAGTACAAGGAGGCGATCGCCGTCCTCGAGCCGCTCACGAAGGACCCGGCGTACGTGCATCCGTACCTCGCCTGGGGAAACCTCGGCTGGGCCCAGGTGCTCGATGGTCAGGTCGATGCCGGCATCGCTTCGCTCAAGAACTCCGTGACCGAGCCGCGCTTCTGCGTCGGTCACTATCGGCTCGGGATCGGCTTCGAGAAGAAGGGCGACCCGGGCCAGGCCGAGCAGAGCTTCTCGAACGCTGTCTCGGTCGACGATCCCCAGTGCACTGCGCTGCAGGACGCCTGGGAAGCTCGCGCGCGGGTGCGCGTGAAGCTCGGAAAAACCACCGATGCACGCTCCGATTACGAGCGCTGCGTGGAGATCTCGAAGGAAACGCAGACTGGAATGACCTGCGTTCGCGAGCTCGCGAAGATGGCAGCGGCCTCTTCCCCAGCGAGCCCGGCGAACGCGAACGGCGGCGCGGCGCAATCCTCAGCAGCCGCCCACTGAAGCTCCCGCGAAGTGAACCCAAGCGAATGACGAGGACGACGTGAGCGGTAACGAGACGGTCGGAACGACCCTGCGGCAGCAGCGCGAGAAGAAGCGCATGGGCCTGGCAGAGGTGTCGCGCGTCACGCGCATCCCCGTGGCCACCCTCGAGTCGATCGAGCAGGATCATTTCGACGACCTGCCGGGCGAAGTGTTCGTGAAGGGCTTCTTGAAGTCCTACGCCCAGACGCTCGGGCTCCTGCCCGAGGACATCGTTGCGCGTTACACGGCGAGCCGCCGCGTGGCGATGGTCACGCCGCTGCCCGTGGCGTCGCCCGTCCAGGCTGCGCGGGAAGGACAAGGGCGCCGGTTCGGAGTCGCCATCGCGCTCGTCCTCCTCCTCATCCTCTTCACGCTCGCGCTGTCGATCGTGCTGAAACCGCGCGGCCGGGACATGCCGCCGGAGCTCTCGCAGCTCTCGTCCGAGCGCGCTAACACCTTCGGGTGATCCGGCGCATCGACTCCGCCGCGCTGCTCGTTCGCAGCGTGCCGTACGGCGAGGCGGACGTCATCGTGACCTTCTTCACGAAGGACAGCGGAAAGCTGTCGGCGATCGTCCGCGGCGCGCGGAGGTCGACGAAGCGGTTCGGCGGCGCGCTCGAACCGATCCACGAGCTCGTCGTCTCGCTCGAGGACAAGGGCAGGGAGCTCTGCGTCCTCAAGGAAGCGCGGATCCAGCGGCCGCGCACGGGGATCGCGACGAGCCTCGAAGCGATGGAGGCGGCAGGACAGGCGCTCCGCTGGGTCCGCCATCTCTGTCCCGCGCGCACGCCGGAGCCGGCCGCATGGAGCTCGCTCGAGGAGCTGCTCGACACGCTCGACACGAGCGGCGAGCGCAGCGCCAGCGAAGCACGCCGGCATCTCGCGATCTTTGGCGTGAGACTGCTCACGGACATGGGCTACGCCCTCGAGCTGGATCGCTGCATCCGCTGCGGCCGGCCCTGTCCCGAAGGGCGCTCGGCGTTCCTCGATGCCGGTCGCGGCGGCATCGTCTGCACGAGCTGCGGTGGGGCCCGGCGCACGATCAGCGGTGAGCTTCGAGCGCTCGCCGCACGTGCCCAGCGCGGTGAGGCGGTGCCTCTCACGTGGGAGGTCGCCGGGGAGATCATCGACATCGCCGAGGAGGCGATGGCGGCACATGCGGGCTTCGATCCGAGCGCGCAGGGGGCCGACTAGGCCGGTTGACGGGCGCCCGCACGAAGCTTGTAGCGGCGTGCCATACGATGGCAGCATCGTAGAACATGGATGTCGCGTGTTTCGGCGAGCTCCTCTGGGATTTCTACGAGGCGGATACCAAGAGTGAGAAGGAGCCGATCGCGCGGCAATTCCGGCGTGAGCTCGGCGGGGCCTCGGCGAACGTCGCGGTGACCCTCGCGCGCCTCGGCGTGAAGGTCGGCGCGATCGGAGGCGTCGGCAAGGACAAGCTCGGAGCCGCGCTCGAAGCGGCGCTCGCGGCGGAGGGGGTCGACACCACGCACGTCGTCCGCCTCCCGGCGTCGACGGGCATCACGTTCGTCACGCACACGTCGACGGGAGACGCCTCGTTCATCCCGTACCGTCGCGCTACCGCGGACATGGTCGTCTCCGAAGGCGACGTCTCGGCCGCGATGGGCAAGACGCGCTTCGCGCTCGTGTCCTCGACCAGCATGCTGCCCATCGCGCGGCCCGCGACCGAGAAGTTCCTTGCCGCGGTCGAGAAGGCGAAAGGCGCGGTCGTCGTCGATCTCAACGTGCGCGCGCATCTCTGGGCGGACGACGGTGAGATGCGCGCCGCCGCGAAGGACCTCGTCGCGCGCGCCGCGCTCGTGAAAGGCTCGGAGCGCGACCTCAACGCCCTCGCCGGCAAGCGCGGGGTGTCGTGGCTCGAGGAGAACGCGAAGCAGGCGACCTGGATCCTCACCCGCGGCGAGAACGGAGCGGCCGCGGTCGGTCCGCACGGTCAGGCAACGGCGCCGACGAAGCGCGTCCGTTGTATCGATCGCACCGGCGGCGGCGACGCGTTCGTGGCCGGCGTCCTAGCGGTGCTCGTCAAGGCGGGCGCCAAGCCGAACGGCACCGAGTGGAACGACGCCAAGCTCTGGACGCGTGCGCTCGAGGTCGGTCACCTCCTCGGCGCCAAGGCCGTGGCCGCGTTCGGCGCGACGACGGGGCTCACCAGCCTCGACGACGTCAAAACACGCCTCTCTGCAGCCAAGAAAGCTTAAACGCCGCGCCCCGGGCGTTATAAGACCGAGGCATGCAGGACCCTCGAACACGGTGCAAGGCCGTGCGTTCGCCGCGCGGGGCGAAGGTGACGGAGATCGACTGGGGCGATGGCCACAAGGGCATCTATCCGCACGTGATCCTGCGCGGCTATTGTCCCTGCGCCGGGTGCCAGGGGCACTCAGGGACGATCTCGTTCATCGAGCCGAGCGGTGACATCCAGACCGAGCTCGATCAGATCGAGCCCGTCGGCAACTACGCGCTCCGTCTCGTCTGGTTCGACGGTCACGGCAGCGGCCTCTACTCGTACAAGTACCTGCGCGCGCTCTGCCAATGCGACGAGTGCCGCCCGGGAAGCCTCAAGGACGAGCGCGGTGAGCTGCCGCGCATGTGAGCCATGACGGAGGCCGCGCGCGACGAGTCGCGGCCTCCCTCGAACGCCGTGCCGTCGACCGCGAGCGAAGGCTCGAAGGAACGGGAGAAGATCGTCGGGCGCGCCGGCATCGTCGGTGCCGGGACGCTGCTCTCGCGCATCCTCGGCTTCGGGCGCGACGCCGTGATCGCCGCGCTCTTCACGCGCCGCGAGACCGACGCCTTCTGGGTCGCGCTCACGATCCCGAACGCGCTCCGGCAACTGCTCGCCGAGGGGGCCGTGTCGAGCGCGGTCGTCCCGGTGCTGAGCGAGCGCCTCGCAAAGGGAGGCGACGAGGCGGGGCGTCCGTTCTTCGCGCGTGCCCGCGGCGTGTCGATCGCGGCGCTGCTCGTCGTCACCGTCCTCGGCATCGTCTTCGCGCGCGAGCTCACGTGGCTCTTCGCGTCGGGCTACGCGGGCAGCGAGAAGTTCGAGCTCACGACGAGCCTCACGCGCGTCATGTTCCCGTACATCCTCTTCATGGGGACGGCGGCGCTCGGGATGGCGGCGCTGAACGCGAAGCGCCGCTTCGCGGTGGCGGCATTTGCGCCCGCGCTCTTCAGCGTCGGGATCGTCGGGGCAGCGTTCACGTTGCGTGGACCACTCGCGGCGCGCGGAATCGATCCGTCGATGACGCTCGCGGTCGGCGTCCTTGCCGGTGGCGTGATGCAGGTCGTTGCGCAAATCCCCGCGCTCCGTCGCATCGGATATGCGTCGCGGCCCATCTTCGATTTTCGCGACCCGCACGTCCGCGAGATGCTCCGACGCATCCTCCCGATGACGTTCGGCCTCGGCGTGTATTACGTCGACCTCGTCCTCTCGCGCCGGTTTCTCTCGGAGCTCGGTGAAGGCGCGCAGAGCTGGTTCGCGTGGGCCTCCCGGCTGTGCGATCTCCCGCAAGGCATCTTCGTGATGGCGATCTCGAGCGCGACGCTGCCCTCGCTCGCGACGTTCGCTGCGAAAGGCGAGACCGACGAGCTCGTCACGACGTGGGCACACGGGATGCGCCTAGCGATGTTCGTCGCCACCCCGTGCAGCGTCGCGCTGGTCGTCCTCGGCGAGCCTCTCGTCGTGCTGCTCTTCGAGCGCGGCCACTTCGATCCGGAGTCGTCGCACCAGACGGCGCGTGCGCTCGCGTGGCAAGGTGGCGCGATCTTCACCGTGGCCGCGACGCGGCAGCTCGTGCCCGCATTCCATGCGCTCGGAGACACGCGCACGCCCGTCGTCGTCAGCGCGATCGATCTCGTGGCGTTCATCGTCCTCGCGCTCGCGCTCCGAGGGCCGTTCGGCCATGTCGGGATCAGCATCGCCGTTGCGGGGTCGAGCGCGGTCCAGATGCTCCTTCTCGCCTACGGACTCAAGAAGAGGGTCGGCTCGCTCCACGGCGGAGAGCTCATCGCATCGGGTGCACGCGTGCTCGGCGCCTCCGCGATCGCCGGCGCGGCGAGCTGGGCGCTCGCGCACGTCCTCACGGGAGTCGTCCCCGGCTCCCTCGGTCGAGCCATCCCCGGCGTCGCATCGGCGAGCCTGTTCGCCGTGCTCTTCCTCGCGTCGGCGTGGGGCCTGGGAGCCCGCGAGCTTGCAGAGCTCTCCGGACCGATCCGCCGCCGCCTCCACCGAGCCCGGAAGTAAGTAGTCGACGAAGCGCGAAACGCTGGCCCCTCGCGAGCGGCAGTTGTAAGGCGAGGGGCCGTGCCCACGACGAAAGAGACCGCGAAGAAGAAGGCACAAGGGACCAAGCCGTCCCCGAAGCCGCACGCCTCCCCTGGAAAAGGTGAAGGTGGCATCCGCGTCGCGCAGGCCGAGTTCGCGGCCGGCGCTGCGAGGCGGGAGCAGGTGCCGGCGACGAGCCAGTTCGAAGACGCTGTCGAGATCGCGTTCGCGGGGCGCTCGAACGTCGGCAAGTCGAGCCTCTTGAACATGATGCTCGCGCGGAAGGGCCTCGCACGGACGAGCAACACGCCGGGCTGCACGCGGCAGATCAATTTCTTCGACGTCCGGCTGGCACGATCGACGGCGGCGGCAGGCGAGAAGAAAGAAGGCGAGGAGGCGAAGGCCGAGCGCCCGTCGCACGTCGTCTTCGTCGACCTTCCTGGTTACGGATACGCGAAGGTCTCGAAGTCCGAGGCCACCGCCTGGAAGCAGCTCCTCGAGGGATACCTCCACGAGCGGCCGACGCTCCGCGCGGTCGTGATCCTCGTCGATGTCCGTCGCGGGCTCGAGCAGGAAGAAGAAGACCTCGTGGAGTTCCTCGCCGAGCGCCCGTCGATCAGCGTCATCGTCGCGGCGACCAAGGTCGACAAGCTCGCGCGTTCGGCCCAGAAGCCTGCACTCGCGCGCATCAGTAAGGGCCCGGACGGCGAGCGGCTCGAGGTCGTCGCCACGAGCGCCGAGACCGGCGCGGGCAGGGAAGTGCTCTGGTCGCGCATCCTCGATGCCTGTCGTGTAGACTGATCAAGATGAGGCGGGGGCCTTTCGCCACTGTCGTCACGACGCTTCGGGCCTCGGCGCTGCTCGGCGCCCTCGGTCTGCTCGCCGTGCTCTCGTCGGCCGGCTGCAAAGGCGCCACGGCCCATGATCCCAAGGCGTCGGCGCTCTCGAACGCCGGCGAGTCGTGGTGCCCCGAGCACTTCGAGTCGGGACCGTCGGACACGTGCTTCGCGATCCCGGAGCGCGCGAACAAGGACACGCCGATCCTCGTCTACCTTCACGGCATGTACCAGGGCCACGGCTCTCCGGAGGAGTGGGCCGCGATTAGCGTCGCGATGCAGCGCGGATTCGCGGTCGTGATCCCACGCGGCAAGCGTGGCCTCTGCGCTTGGCGAGCGGAGCTGAAGGATCACTACTGCTGGCCGCAAGACCCCGAGGACACGCAGACGATGAAGAGCGTCGTCGCCGAGTGGGAACGCGTGCTCTGGCAGGTCGATGCGCTGCTCGAAGGCGGGACGCACAAGCGCTACGTGCTCGGCTCCTCGAACGGAGGCGTCTTCGCGTCGTTCCTCGCGACGCACCCGCTCTTTCAGGGGCAGGCGTACGCCGTCGTGAACGGCGGGCCGATGGGGCCGCCGGCGGCGAAGTTGAAGCCCGTGCCGATCCTCCTCCTCGCGCCGCAGGACTCCTCCGAGCCATCGGTCCCGATGAAGGAGCTCCACGACACGCTCACGAAGGCCAGCTGGGCGCACGGCTTCTGCCCGAGGCCAGGCGGCGCATCCCTCACGGCGGAGGACGTCGACGCAGCCATTCGCTTCTTCAAGCACGACGCCGACGGCAGCCTGAAGGCGCAGAACGGTGCCTATCCCTGCGAAGGAGCGAGCAACATCCGGAAGTGAGCCGGATTGAACGCGGTGCTTGAAAGGCAGATGGGGCTGCGCTATTCGTCTCCTCCCTGATCGGGCGCATAACTCAGCGGTAGAGTGCGACCTTCACACGGTTGAAGTCACAGGTTCAAATCCTGTTGCGCCCACAAAGAAGCCCTGGTCCCCCAGGGCTTCGGTGCTTTGTGGCTGTGCGTCTGGGGCTGCGGTGCCGAAGACCTCGCAGCGCGCCCTCCGACCCGCGACCGACAGGCGTTCCGGCTGCGCTCGACAGCTGACGAGGCCGCACCGTTCGTAGACCAGAGGCTCGGCGCTCTTCTCACGAAGCAGCGGCGGATCGTGCCGAGATGCTGTTCGAGAGAAGAGCGGGGTCGGCTCAGCGCTGGTCTTGGGGAGCGCGATGCTCTCGCGCGATCCGTCGATGATTCGTCGGAGTGAGGGCGGTGGTCGCGCGCGCTCTATTCCGTGATCTCTCGAATTACGCGGCATGGGTTTCCTGCGGCGAACACCCCGTCCGGAACATCCCGCGTCACGACGCTGCCGGCACCGATGACGGCGCGCGATCCGATCTTCACGCCGGGCAGGATGAGCGCGCCTCCACCGACCCAGACGTCGGACCCGATTTCGATGGGTCTCCCAAATTCCTCTTTCCTGCGCAGTTCAGCGTTCAAAGGGTGCATGGGCGTCAAGATCTGCACCGCCGGACCGAAGAGCGTGAAGCTGCCGATGCGCACCTTGCAGACGTCGAGCACCACGCAGTTGAAGTTGAAGAACACTCGCTCTCCCAGCTCGATGTTCGAGCCGTAGTCACAGAAGAACGGTGGCTGCATCCACACGGAATCGCCGCCTGCACCGAACAACTCGCGCAGGATGCGACGCCGCTCTTCCTCTTGAGCTTCGGCCGTCGCGTTCAGCGCCTGGCACAAGTCACGCGCCCGCTGCCGAGCCGCGACGAGCTCCGGATCGAGCGGGTTGTACAGCTCCCCGGCAAGCATTTTCTCGCGCTCGGTCGTCATCGTCGCTCCTTCCTCCGGGCCACAGCCTCGACCGTTCGATCTAGCAACCGGCGTTCCGATCCGTTCGCGTCTCCTGACAGGCACCCGCCCGACGCGGCGAGCGATCGCTGAGCGACACGCATCGAGGCGCGTTGCGATCGTGATCTCTCGAATCCAAGCCGGCGCGGTGCACTGATACCCTCGATGCATGCATCGCAGCCGACTCGCCGGGTTCATCATCGATTGCAAAGGGGACCGCACCGACGCTGCCGCTCGGTTCTGGTCGGACGCGCTCGGGATGAAGATGGTTCCGGCCCAGGACGACAAGTACGTGGAGCTCGACGCAAAGGCGCGCGATCTCCGTATCGAGGTCCAGCGTGTCGCGCACGAGAGCCGCGTCCACGTCGACATCGAGAGCGAGGACGTCGAGGCCGAAGTTGCACGACTCGTCGGGCTCGGCGCCCGCGAGATCGAACGCGTGCACACGTGGGTCGTGTTGGAAGCGCCGACGGGGCAGCGCTTCTGTGTCGTCCGCGCGCGGCGATCGCTCGAAGGCGAGCCGGGCGCGACGCCCTGGCCCTGACGCATCGTCTTCGACGAGACGTCCTAGCTTACTGAACTCGGAAACAAGCTTCGGGGCGCCCAAGCGATCGCCGCCCTGATTCGTCGGAACGCGACGGCGAAGCCGAATCCGTATACGCTGAGCATGTGCTGCGGCGGCTCGCCTGGGCGACTCTTCTTCCTCTCGTCGGCGCCTGTACCCTTCTTACGTCCTTCGACGGGGCGACTGGGGGAGTGCCGTCGAACGAGGCGGGGATCGACGGAGCGAGCGCCGGCGACGGCCCGGGCGATGCGGGGAATACGTTCGCGACCGAT
Source organism: Pseudomonadota bacterium (assembly GCA_023402175.1). Lineage (GTDB taxonomy): Bacteria > Myxococcota_A > Polyangia > Polyangiales > Polyangiaceae > Labilithrix. The sequence goes on from JAEXCN010000249.1 coordinate 30,870, forward strand.
GCTTCGCCTTCCGTCGACACGGACGCGGATGCCGGCTGCATCCGCCTTCCGTCGATCGTCGTGGATCGAACACCCGACGGATCCGCGGGCTTCTCGTGCAATCTGGCGAATGCGATGGCGCTCGACGGCAAGCTTGCCGGGCTCGACAGCAACTCTGGATCAAATGGCGACGTCGGGGGGCAAGTCGTGAGCTCGTGCTTCGAGGCGCGCTTCGACGCCGACATCGGCGCGCGCGTTGCGGTCCACGCGATGGTCACGGACAGCGCATGCGGCGGCGCTTGCACGGGAGGCTGCGCGGGCGACCCGAAGTTGAAGGTGTTCGCGGGGCCGGCGAGCGACGACCTCGAATATCTCGGCCTCGTCATCGTCGAGCGCGACGCCGGGCTCGCACCCTACACGCTCTTCCGCTCGAGGCCCGACGCCGCGCGCGTCGTCGTCATCTGCCGCGCAGTAACCGGCTCGTACGTCGACCCGGCCATCGACGTGGTCTCGGGCGACTGTCGGTGACGGCTCGGCACTGCTGCCGCTGACATCGTTGCCGCTGCGGCGTTCGTCGTGCGCTCGTCGTCTCTCCTGTTCGTGCTGCCGCCCGAGTAGGATCGCGATATGTGCAACGTGCAAAGGATTCTGGTCCTCCTCGCGCTCGCCTGCGTGATGGGATGTTCGAAGCGGGAGGTCGCGGCTGCGTCGGCGACGGATCCCACGATGGGCGCCCAGGTCGCGACCTTGAACGTGACCTCGTCGTCGTTCGCTCCGAACGGCGCAATGCCTGCAAAGTTCACGTGTGAAGGCGAGGACACGTCTCCGGCCCTTGCGTGGAGCGATCCTCCGCCGGCGACGAAGAGCATCGCCGTGATCGTCGACGATCCCGATGCGCCGGATCCGGCAGCACCGAAGATGGTGTTCGTGCACTGGGTGCTCTACGGCGTCCCGCCGTCGACGAGGCAGCTCGCGGAAGGAGCAAGGAGCGCCGCCAACGCAGGGGCAGGGGCGCGCGACGGCAAGAACGACTTCGGCAAGGCGGGGTGGGGAGGCCCATGCCCGCCGAAGGGACGCCATCGCTACTTCCACAAGGTCTACGCGCTCGACACCGTCCTCTCCGATCTGGGAAAGCCGACGAAGGCAGAGCTCGAGAAGGCGATGACCGGACACGTGCTCGCGAAAGGCGAGCTGATCGGGACGTACGAAAAACAGGGCAAGTGACGGCCGCGTGACCGGCCGGCGAACGCGCAGGTCGCGCACCCTTGCGCACGCTGCGCAACGTCGGACGCGGGCGGGCCCCCACGGACAGAGCGCGGAATCGCCAGTTGCGCCCCTGGCAGGGCGTGTGCACGCTCGCTCGTCGCATGCGTAAGCTCCTTTTCCTCTTCACGCCCGTAACCCTCGCTTTCTTCACGCTCATGGCTTGCGAAAGTGACTCGCCCGGAGGTGGGCCGACCCCATCCTTGGACTCCGGCCTCCCCGACGCGCCTCCGTCGACCGACGGGGGGCAGCAGGCCGACGCCACGCCCGACGCCGCTCCGTCCGTGAGCGTGACCGTCACCGGCGGAGCCGGCCCGAAGGCCGGCGTGCGCGTCGTCTTCCACGATGCAAACGGCGCCGTGATGGAGACGAAGCTCACGGGCAACGACGGTAAGGCGACGCATACTGGCGCGACGCCTTCGATGGTGAGCGCGCTCGTGGTGAACGGCAGGGACCACCAGATCGTGACGTGGACCGGCGTCGAGCTCGGTGACGACCTCCAGCTGGGTGCCACCGGCTCGGAGGAATCGCTGGGCATGTACAGCGTCACGTTCTCGGGTCAGCCGGACGGCGCGAGCATCATCGACGTGGAGGGCCCGTGCGGTAGCAACTTCTCCTACGGAACGGCGACCGAGCTGCCGATGTACGGGTACTGCAGCCGCGCGCAGAACGCCGTGCTCGCGACGGCGCGGACGTACTCCGGCAAGATCCTCGGTCACGCCTTCAAGAAGGGGAATGCTGCGATCTCCGACGGAGGCACCGGCTCGATCGTCGTCGGTGACTGGACGGAGCCTTCGTCGCTCGCGCTGAGCGTCGACAACGTCCCCGTGGACACGTCGTACAATGCTGACCTTCTCGAGGTCGCCGACGGCGCGGGCTTCCGCAACACGCGGGCCGAGTGGGGCGACTTCAGCGTGACGTACCCGACCGCGACCGGATTCGCCGAGGCCTACCAGGCGAGCGTCATGTTCGGAGGTAGCGGCGCCGAGCGCGCGATCACGAAGCGGATGGCGCCCGGGCCGAAGGTATCGTTCGACTACGACGATCTGCTCCCTCGGATCGAGGACGCCACGGTCGTCACCACGGACCCGCGCCGCCCGGTCGCGAGCTGGACGACGTCGGCCTCGACCGCGGGCACCGACGGAGGCCTCGTGCGCCTGTCCTTCTCAGGACCGGACGACTCCGGAACGTACGCGTGGACGTTCGTCGTCCCGCCCGGCGCGACGACGGTGACGGCGCCGGCGATGCCGGTCGAAGCGGAGAGCTTCCTCCCGCCGGCCGTGGACTCCGGCGTGGAAGCGTCCTTCGGCGTGCCGAAGGTGCTGCTCCTCGAGGCCGACGTGCTTTCGGGATACGCCGCGTTCCGGCGGCAGCAGGGAGCGCTGCTCGGATCGGACCTGATGTTCGGGTTCGGCGCGATCAGCCTGCCTGTGCTCCCGACCAACGGCACGTACCGGACGACGAGCTGGGCCGTGGTCCCGCGCTGATCACATCGTCCGCAGCGTGCGGACGAAGACGTAAACGATGATCGCCTGCCCGAGGAGGCCGCTCGCCATCACGAGCATGGCCGCCTTCGGGCCGACGGCGATCGTCGCGAATGCGAGGCTCACGCCGGTCACTACCGCGACGGCGAAAATGAACGCGTGGAGCGGCGTGATCCCTCGATCGGCACGCCGCCGCGCGGAGTCGACGGCCTCGAGAAACAGCTTCGTCAGCAGGACGAACGCCGTCATCGCGAAGTACGATCCGCCGAACTCCTCGTGCGAGAGGAGGAAGTCGTACGCGCCGTGGATGCCGACGACGAAGAGCGATGTCCGCGTGAACGCAGCGGCATTCCTCTCGCGGTCCGAGACGAAGTCGTCGAGCGCGGAGGCGAGCGTGCCCGTCATCGCCATGTGGAAGAAGTTCGCCGTGAGGAAGCGACCGAGCCCGGTGTGCAGGTCCTCCTGCGCGAGGTAGTTCAGGTTCTCTTCTGCCGCGAAGCCGAGCCCGACGAGCGCGCCACACACGAGCACGTCGAGCTTGTCGCCCCATCGACGGAGGATCGGCAAGAGCGGCAAGAACAGCAGGAGCTTCGATGCCTCTTCCCGCAGGCCGACGCCGAAGACGTAGAAGAGGATGTCGCGTGCAGGATCGCCCGTCTCGACGAGCTTGAGCTTCGCTTCCTCGATGGCGATGAGCAGCACGGTCGGGAAGACGCTCGCGACGCCGAGCGCGAACGCAGCCACGTACATCGGCAGTCGGAAACGGACGCGCATCCCGAGCTTGCCGAGTCGCGCGCAGAAGAACGCCCACCCGAACGCGGCGATCGCGCTCATCACGAGCCCCGTCCCACCGAGATGCGGGGCCCACACTTTCGGGAGCCAGCGGGCCGCCGCGCGCCAGTCTTGGTCGTGAACGGCAAGCTTGTACTTTGCGTGCGGGCCAGCCGTGGCGGCGATGCGTCCGTCGGCGAGCTTCTCGCGGAGCGTGTCCCAGTCGTCGAGCAGGAGCCAGATCTCGAGCGAGCTGTCGACGTCCGAGCGACGCTCGGGGAAGCTGAGGCCCTCCTTCTCGAAGAACGCCGCCGCTTCCGGAAGGCGAGACTCGCGCTGCGCATCGCGCGCGAGCAGGTGATTCGCCCACGGCATCGGAGGCTCATGCGCCGCGCCCTGGGTGATCTGCTCGCGGACTTCGGGCGAGATCGAGCGATCGTGCAGGCCGCGCGAGAAGCGCGCAGCGAGCGAGACGTCTGCGGGCAGCTCGGAGAGGAGCGTGTCGAGCTCCTCCTCGCTCATCGGCGCCTCGGGATCGGGCAGGCCCATCGGCACGCGCCCGTCTTCACGCAGCTTCGCGATCTTCTCGAGCAACCGCGCCTGATCGTGTGCATCGAGCAGTGCGAGGGCGAGCGGAACCGTCGGCTGCTGCCGGAGCAGCCGCGCGTAAACCTGCTCGGCCTGCGCGGGCTTGCCGCTGCGCATCAGCGTGTCGGCGCGCTGCTCTTCGGTGCGCGGGCGATTGGTGAACGTGATCAGGGCGAGCGCCAGGACGAACGCGGCGACGACGCCGATGATCCCGGGGACGACGAGGCGTGGCTCGCCGTACGAGGTGAAGAGAAGACCGCGGGCGCGCAAAGTGCCCGCATCCTCCGCTAGCGGCTCGGTGCGCGCAAGCGGAGGAGGCGAGACCTCGCTACAGGTGAGCTATTCGTCCGATGCGGCACGCCGCGTGGTCCGGAACCCGTACTTCTGCGCGAGCTGGTGGAGGTACATGCGGTCCATCCGCGCGGTGCGGGCGGCCTTGCTCATGTTGCCCTCGCACTCCTCGAGGAGCGGACCGATGTACGCGCGCTCGAACTTCTCGATCGCGCGCTCCTTCGCGAGGCGGAACGGGATCGAGCGATCGATCTCCGGCGGAGGGGACGGTGCCGCGGGCTGCGCGGGCATCACTTCGCTCGGTAGCTCGTCACCGTTCAATTTGAAGACGGGGATCGTTCCGCTGCGCATCGTCCGCATCGACGGCGGCGGTGCGTCGTCGAGGACGATGCTTCGCTCGACATAGTTGCGGAGCTCACGCACGTTGCCCGGCCAATCGTGCTGCATCATCTGCTCGATCACGTCGGGCGAGAACAGTCGGCCGCCGTCGCGACGCCCGAACGCCGCGAGGAACGAGTCCACGAGGAGCGGCAGATCCTCGAGGCGATCCCGGAGCGGAGGCACGCGCACGTTCACCTTCGCGAGACGGTAGAACAGGTCGTCGCGGAAACGGCCGCGATTGACCTCTCGTTCGAGCTCGCGGTGCGTGGCGGCGATGACGCGGACGTCGACGCGACGCGCACGCGACGTACCGACGCGGCGGACCTCGCGCTGCTCGAGCGCGCGAAGGAGCTTCGGCTGGAGCTCGAGCGGCAGCTCGCCGATTTCGTCGAGGAACACGGTGCCGCCGTCGGCGGCTTCGAACGCTCCTTCGCGATCGCGATCGGCGCCCGTGAACGCGCCGCGGACGTGACCGAAGAGCTCGCTCTCGACGAGCGCCGGCGAGATCGAGCCGCAGTCGACGACGACGAGCGGACCCTGCGCGCGCGCGCTTCGCTGCACGATCTCGGTGGCGACGAGCTCCTTACCCGTGCCGCTCTCGCCGTGGATGAGGGCATCGATGTCGGCCGCGGCGACGCGCTCGAGCGTCGCGAACAGCCGTTGCATCGCGGCGCTCGTCCCGACGAGCGAGCCGAATGCCGTCACGACGGGGAGCGATGCGCTCTCACCTCGATCGGGACGAATGCGCAGGCGCGAGTCGCCGATCGTGAGGACGGCCTGGCCCTCGAGCTCAGCGGAGAGGATGCGCACGCCGTCGACGCGCGTCCCGTTCGTCGAGCCGGTGTCGACGATGCGCCATGCGCCGCTCTCGCGCTGGATGCTGCAGTGGAACCTCGAGATGGTCGGATCGTCGACCACCAGATCGTTCGATGCTGCCGACCCCACGCGGCAGATCTCCCCATCATGGACATAGGAACGTGCTGAGGCCCGCCCGCACTCACGCTCCACCTGGATGTACAATCGCGGGAGCTCGACCTCGACGCGGCGATCCGCGCTGAGCAGAGGGTTCTCCCACTTCGCTTTCGTGACGTCACGCGCGTTACGAGCTCGCGTCGACATGGACGAAGCGTAGCTCAGGGCGGAGCCTCCCGAGCATCGACCCCGCAAGATCCCCAAACATTGCGGGGTACCACCCTCAACTCGAACAGCGTCAGCACGTCTCGCACCACCGCGCGATCCGACGAGTGCGCGAAGATCCACTCTCAACGTCAATCGCAGCGCGACCGTGTCGCGTCACGGTGGAGGTCGACGAGGTGGTGCCGCGATCAACGTCTCGCGGCGGGGAGCTCCATGGCGGACGGAGGTGGAGCTGCGGAGCGCGGCGCGGTCGGGCGATCGTCCGACGCGAGCACGAACGCGGCGGCAACGACACCGACCGTGACGGCGGCCGTCGCCGCGAGCGCGACTGTCGTGCGCCAGCGCCCGGGCCGTGCTTGGGTCGGCGTTCCCTTCGCCGCGTGCATCGCCGGCGGAGCAGCGAGCTCCGGCAGCGCAGCCTCTGCTTCGACGACGAGGTCGCGCGGATCGAAGAGCATCGCCATCGGCGTCTGGATCGGATCGCTCGCGAGCGGCCTCTGCTTCGACGTCCGACGCCCGACGTCGTCGACGAGGAGCGCCGGATCGAGGTAGGCGGGATCGGGCGCGAACGAAGGCGGCGGCAGCGTCGGAAGCCACGTCGGATGCGCCGCCTGCCAAGCCGAGCGCATCGCGCTCACGTCCGGCCAGCGATCGGCCTTACGGTACGCGATCGCCTTGTCGACCACAGCGACGATCGCTCGAGGGAGCTCGGGCGCAGCGTCGGCGAGAGAACGAGGCCGCGACGACGCGCTCGCGAGCATCATCGCGGTCGGGTGTTTCGCGAGATGGACGGGCTGGCCGCTGAGGACGTAGAAGAGCGTCGCGCCGAGCGCCCAGACGTCGCTCTGCGCGTCCATCTTCTTGATGAGGCCGAGTGCCTGCTCGGGCGGCATGAACGACGGAGTCCCGACGACGTCCTGCGCGGCTTCGGCCGTGCGCCCGTGCACCTTGGCGAGCCCGAAGTCGAGGACCTTGATGCCGCCGCCGTCGAGGACCATGACGTTGTGCGGCTTGAGGTCGCGATGGATGATCCATGCACTGTGCACGGACGCGAGCGTGTCCATGATCGCGTCCGCGATCGGCATCACCTCGTCGAGCGGGATGCGCCCGCCACGTGTCTGCCTGCGCTCGTCGAGCGTCTGCCCGACGAGCAGCTCGAGGACGAGATAGGGACAGCCGTCGTCGGTGACGCCGTCGTCGAGCACCTTCACGACGCCGGGATGCTCGATCGCGCTGACGAGATAGCCTTCGGTCAGGAACAGGTCGACGACCTCGCGGTCCTGCGCGAGCTCGTGCCGGAGCACCTTGATCGCCGCGCGTCGACCGTCATCGCGATGGGTCGCGGCGTAGACGGTGGATGTTGCTCCCTCGCCGACGAGTCGCTCGAGGCGCCACTTGCCTCCGAGGAGACGACCCGTCCGCTGGTCCCCTGGAGATATCCGCATCGAGATAAGGATACGCGATTCCGTTCATCGAAGGCGGTAAGTTCCAGTTTCCATGCGCTATTTAGGTATCCTGAAGAGCGCATTTGTAGTGCATCCACCTTCCTGGTGTGCCTCGGGATCGGTGGTACGTTGCGCGCCCATGATGCTTCGACCTTCACGGACTTTGGGCGGTCGTGCCGCCCTTCTCGCTGTGTTGATCGTCACGGCCCTCGTCGCATGCAGCAGCGAAGAGGAGGAGAAGCGCGAAGCCGCTGCGAAGTCGGAAGCGGCAGCCAAGGACTCGTTCATCAGCGACTACTGCGAGATCGTCTCGGACTGCTGCAACAAGGTGCTCTCGCTTCCGAAGGACGATCCCGACTGCAAGACGCGCGTCGCGAGCCTCGACCCGAAGATGCTCGCGGACGCTCAGGCGCGAGCCGACTGCCTCGCGCAGCTCCGGAAGGTCGCGCCCCTCACGGACTTCTGCTCGGAGTTTGGCAACCTCGAACAACCTGCGTGTCCCGACCCGCGTCGGCAGGCGCTGACGGGATCGAAGAAGCCGGGCGAGACGTGCGCCGCCGAGGCCGAGTGCGCGCCGTCGTTCGAGGGCGTCGTCGCGTGCAAGGGCGTCTGTCAGGTCACGAAGCGTGGCAAGGACGCGGACGGTCCTTGCATCGCCACGATGGACGGCGACGTCGAGACGCGCCTCGAGGGCGACGCGTCGGGAGCGAACGTGTTCGTCTGCTTCCTGCGCGACGAGCTCGTGTGCGATCCGACGTCGAAGAAGTGCATCAAGCCGATCGCCGTCGGCGGCGAATGCACCGACAGCGCGGCATGCATCCCGACGGCGTACTGCGACTCCAAGGCGAAGAAATGCGCGACGCGCAAGGCGAACGGCAGCTCGTGCGAGGAAGGCCAATGCCAGGGTCAGTGCGTGGACGGCTTCTGCAAGGCGGCCTCCTCTGAAGGCGGCAGCTGCAAGGACAACACGACCTGCGTGAGCGGCCTCGCCTGCAGCGGCGGGAAGTGCACGAAGCCGGGGCAGGACGCGCGACTCGAAGCAGCATGCGTTCCGAAGAAGTGACCTGATAAAGAGAGGAGCCATGGTCGACCAAGCGACGACGGCATTGGCAGTGGACCTCGAGCCGGAGGCGGCGAAGCTCGTCGAGCTGCTCGGCCTCGCTCCTCATCCCGAGGGCGGCTTCTTCCGAGAGACGTGGCGCTCGCCGCTCGCCCTCGGAGGGCTGCCCCACGGCGCCCCTCGCTCGGCGTCGACGGCGATCTACTTCCTCCTTCCTGCCGGCTCGTTCTCGGCGCTCCACCGCGTCGCGTCCGACGAGGTGTGGCACCACTACGACGGCGATCCCGTCGAGCTCCACGTGCTCGAAGGCCGCGTGCACCAGACGTTCGTGCTCGGTCGCGATCTCGCGCAGGGACAGCGACCGCAACACGTCGTGCCTGCCGGCGCGTGGCAAGCGGCCGTCCCGCTCGGGACGCGCTGGTCCCTCTGCGGCTGCACCGTCGCCCCGGGCTTCGACTTCGACGACTTCGAGATGCCATCGCGTGAGGAGATGCTGCAGCTCTTGCCGGATCACGTCGCCATCGTGAACAGGCTCACGCGCCCGGAGCCCAGCACGACGAGCGCGATCGGCTGATGGCCGCACGGATCGAACGCGTCACCACCGCAGACCATCCGGGGCTGCAGCCCTATACGGCCGTGCGCGAGCGTGACCTCATCGGCCGCGAAGGGCTGTTCATCGCCGAAAGTGAGGTCGTGCTCCGGGTGCTCGCGTCGCGGAGCAAGCTCGGGATCCGATCGCTGCTCCTCGAGGAGCGCCGTGTGGACACGGTCGCCGACGTGCTCGCGTCACTCCCCGAGACCATCCCGGCCTACGTCGTGCCGCAGAGCGTGATGGACGGCGTCGTCGGGTTCTCGATCCATCGCGGCATCCTCGCGCTCGGCGAGCGTGGCGCGCCACGTGCCCCCGCGGACCTCGTACGCGGCGCTTCGGTGATCGTCGGCCTCGTCGGTCTCACGAACCACGACAACGTCGGCAGCATCTTCCGCAACGCGGCCGCCTTCGGAGCCGACGGCGTGCTGCTCGATCCCGAGACATGTGACCCGCTGTACCGGAAGGCGATCCGCGTCTCGGCCGGAACTGCGCTCGTCGTCCCGTTCGCACGGTGCGCGTCGGTCGACGAGATGTTCGACGTCCTCGCTGCCGCGAATATCGAGCCGATCGCGCTGACGCCGCGAGGCGAGGAGACGATCGAGTCGCTTCCGCCAGCTCCGCGCGCTCTCTTGCTCGGCACCGAAGGGCCTGGCCTCCCCGACGAGGTGCTCGCGCGGACGCGCCGCGTGCGAATCGACATGGCTCCGGGCCTCGACTCGCTGAACGTCGCGGTCGCGAGCGGGATCGCGCTCCATGAAGCGACGCGCGCGCTCCGCCGTCGCGACCGCGGAGAACGATCCGATTGACCGCCATCGCGAGCGCCCTGCACGCGCGATGCTCGGGCTCCTCCGCCGATCCGATCAGGGATGCTTTGTCGTCGTGACCGGCGGAGATGCGTCGCGCGTCGTCGCCGTCGTCACGAGACGGAGCGGCGTCGCGCGGCGAGCAGCAACTGCTTGTTGCGCTGTCCGCGCTTCTCGAGCACGGGGCGGATCTTCTTGGCGAACGCCGGCGCGAGATACGCCATCGTCGCGAGCTTTCCGGAGCGCGCAGGCAGCGCGATCTCGTCACAGCGCTCGTCGATGCACTGGAGCACCGCTTCGGCGACCTCGTCCGGCGTGCTCATGGGCTGCGAGAGGACGATGTCCGGCACCTCTTCGAGGTCGCCGAGGAAGCCGGTGTCGACCGGGCCCGGGCACACCGAGCCGACGTGGATCTGGCGGTCCTCGACGTCGTACGCCATCGCCCGCGCGAACGCGCGGAGGCCCGCCTTCGAGGCGGAGTACGTCGCCTCACCCGGAACGGGCACCATTCCGGCGATGCTCGCGACCTGTACGATCGAACCTCCGCGCTCCATCTTCGGGAGCGCCGCGCGCGACAGGACGATGGGCGCGACGAGGTTCGTCGTCACGATCTGCGCGAGCGCAGCGGGCTCGAAGCGATCGATCGGCCCGCGAAGGTTGAAGCCGGCGTTGTTGACGACGACGTCGAGACGACCGAACAGATCGACGACGCGACCGGGCAGCGCGGTCAGCGCCTCGATGTTGGTCACATCGAGCGGGAAGGGGACGGCGTTCGCGTCGCCGTCCTTCGAGCCGAGCTCGCGTGCTGCATCCTCGAGCTTGTCCTTCGTGCGCGCGACCAGCGCGACTCTGCCTCCGCGCGCGACCCAGCGCTTCGCGAATGCAAGACCGATCCCGCTCGATGCCCCCGTGACGATCGCGACCTTCGACATGCCGACTGACGAGCCATATAGCGGAATGCACCCGGACCGTCACGGGAGCAACGGCGAGCTCCCCATGGCGTAGTAGGGAAGACTGGCAGAGACGACGAACATGATGCGCGTACATTCAAAGGACAGATCATGACCGCCAGCTCCTGGCGCCGACGCCTCGTCCTCATCGCGGGACCGCTCGCGCTCGCGGCTGCGATGATCGTCTACGTGACGGCGCAGAGCGGGCCGCGTCCTCCCGAGCTGCCGCTCTACACGGTGACGGCGACCGGATCTCAGGCGATGGGCGGACCCGCGGAGCAGCCGTCGACGAGGCTCCACCTCCCGAGAGGAGCGAAACGGGATGCTCGGTTCGAGGTCGATCTCCGTCCTGCGACCGCGCCGCAGGAGAAAGTCGTGGCCTACGCCTTCACGTTCGGAGCTTCGGGCGGCGCTGCCGCCGAGCCGGCGCCGCTCGAGGCGAAGATCGAGATCGCTCCCGAAGGCGCGGTGAAGCTCACCGGGCCGGTGCGGACGCTCGAAGGGGTGAGCGAGATTCGCGTCGTCATCGGAGCGCCGGAGGCGATCGGGAAGTTCGACGATGCGGCGTCGCGTGCGCGCGAGGGCACGAGCGAGCCGCGCGTGCACGTCTTGAAGGTGCCGATCGATCGCGACTGACGTCCGACGTCCGACGCGAGAAGAGCCGAGGCCGCTACCTTCCGCTCTTCGCGGTGCAGGCGAGGATGCAGTTGAAGTCGCCCTTGCAGCCGCACGGATCGGCCGCCTTCGGCGCGGGCTTCGCGGCGGGCGCAGGCGTCTTGCTCGTGATCGTGCCGCTCTTCGCAGCCTTGCCCTTGCCCTTGCCCTTGCCCTTTTTTCCTTTCTTGCCTTTCGTCTCGGCGGTGTCGTTCGTGTCGCTTGCGTCCTTCGCTTCGTCCGCGGAGGCGACCCGTGCCGGAGCGGGCTCTGCCTTCGGCGGGGGCGCCTCGGCAGCGGGCGGCGGCTCGGCGATCGCGGCGGCCGTGTGCTTCACGGGCTCCTCGCCCTTGAACGCGAGCGATATTCCGAAGCCCGCAACGACGAGGAAGGCGGCGGCCGCGGCGATGCCGCCGATGAGGCGCATCTTGCTCGCAGGCTTCGCGATGGAACGTGAAGCGCTCGCTTCGACATCGAGCGAGACCGGAGGCGGCTCGCTGAAGAGCGGTGCGACCGGCAGGCCGAGCTTGCGCGGCGGGGCGCTCGCGAGCGCCTTCAGATCGATGACACCCTCGTCGTCGCCGATGCGCGGTGGGCTGCTCTCGACCGCGGGTGGCGTCGAGGAGAACGAGGGAGAGGGCTCCGGAGTCTTGAGGCGAGCTGCGGCCGTGAGCTGATCGACGCGGAAGAGGACGGAGTTCTCGTTGCGCGCGCCGACCCCTCCCGTGAAGCCGAACGCCGGAGCGGGCAGGAGCGTCTGCTTCACCGAGCCCTCGTCGAGCTCGCGGGCGGCGAACAGATCGCGCTTCTCGCGCTCGGATCCCTTCCGGACGACCGCCGCACGTTTGGGCGCCGAGTCGCTCTCGATCGGTGGATGGGCGACCGCGGCTGCGCCTCCTTTACCGGAGACCAGCCAGACCGTATTGCACGCCTTGCAACGCATCCGGGCCGTCTTGCCACGGAGCTTCTCGTCGTCGGCGGTGTAGCGTGCGGCGCATGCAGGACAGCTGACATCCATCTTGCTCGACCCCGCCCGTGCAAGATTGTGGCCGGCCCGGATCTGCCGCAGGCCGCGGGGAGGTGCGGGCGCGAACCCTGCTTTTCAGCGGTCTTTCGACATCAGCGGCGAGCACCTACGAGGATCGATCGTTGCCGCCTGGGGGAACGAAGGTCCATCCGCCCCCCGCGCGGCGCGGACCGTCGCTCACCCCCACCGATCCCGATGAGCTCACTTGCCGTGTGCGGCCTCACCGCGAGCGGCTTCCTTCCCCCTTCGGCCTCTCGTATACCCTTTGACCAAGGGCACGCCGACGAGAAACAAGAAAAATTCTGCAGGTGTTGCGTATTGCAACGGAGAATGAAATGGTGAGCGGCGATGAGTGACATGCGTGGGGGAACCCAGGCCAATCCGGGGGTTGTCGCGCGGACGGAGGTCACCCCGAAGCTCGTGGCGGTCTCCGGTCGGTCGGCGGGTCGTGCGTTCGCGGTCGTCCGCGCGAGCGCCACCGTCGGACGACATCCAACGAACGACTTCGTCGTCGACGATCCGCGCGTGAGCGGAGTGCATCTGGAGCTCACGCGAGTCCAGGGCCGCGTCCGCGCTCGCGACGTCGGGAGCACGAACGGCACGTGGCTCGGCCCACACAAGGTGACGGACGTCGAGCTCGCGATGGGCGGAGAGCTGACGATCGGCGATACGCTGCTCCGGCTCGAAGTCGACGAGAACGTGGCCGTGCCGCCCCCGAACGAGCGCGAATCGTTCGGCGAGTTCGTCGGCCGTTCGCCTGCGATGCGCGAGCTTTTCGCCACGCTCGAGCGCATCTCTCCGAAGGACCTCGCCGTCCTCATTCAGGGCGAGACCGGCACGGGAAAGGAGGAGGTGGCCCGCGCAATCCACGCCGCGTCACCACGGGCCTCCGGTCCCTTCGTCGTCATCGATGCGACGGCGCTGCCCGAGGCGCTCGCCGAGGCGATGCTCTTCGGACAGGAGAAGGACGACGCTGCCGCGAGCTCCGAGACGCGCATCGGCCTCTTCGAGAGCGCGCAGCGAGGGACGGTGCTGCTCGATGGCGTCGGTGAGCTGTCGGCCGCGCTCCAGGCGAAGATCCTGCGTGTGCTCGAACGACGCGAGATCGTCCGCGTCGGAGGGCAGACGCCGGTTCCGATCGACGTCCGCGTGCTCTCGTCGACGAGCCGCGACCTCCGCAACGCGATCGACAAGGGCAACTTCCGCGAGGACCTCTACTTCCGGCTCGCGCAGGTGCGGGTATTCGTGCCGCCGCTCCGGCAGCGGAAGGAGGATCTCCCGATCGTCTGCGCGAAGCTCCTCGCGCGCGCGGGCGCGGAGATGATGATCGACGTCGAGGCGCTCGATCACCTCACATCGCTCCCCTGGCCGGGGAACGTGCGCGAGCTCGAGAACGCGCTCTTGCGCGCAGCCGCGGTCGCACGAGAGGGCGTCATCCGACGTCAAGACGTCGCGGGTGAAGGTGAAGGCTTCCGCGGCACGGCCGGCGAGCGCACGCCGCTCGATCTGTCCGGCACGTTCGCACAAGCGAAGGAGCGCGCGATCGAGCGCTTCGAGAAGGCCTATCTGGCGCTGATGATGAAGCGCTGTCAGGGGAATCTCTCGGCCGCGTCGCGCCAGGCGGACGTCGCTCGGCACCATCTCCGCGACTTGCTGAAGAAGCGGGGCCTCTACGGGGTGTCGCTCGATGACGTTTGAGCGGAGCGGGCGCGGATCGCGCGCGAGCATCGTCGCGGGGACGATCGTCCTCGCGCTTTCGCTGCTCGCGTCGCGCGCGTCTGCCCAGACCCAGGAAGAGCTCAAGGCTGCACGCGAGCTCTTCCAGGAGGCCTACAAGGACGAGCAAGAGAAGCGCTACTCCGACGCGCTCGAGAAGTTCCAGCGCGTCGCGAAGGTGAAGGAGAGCGCCTCCGTTCGCTACCGCATCGCGACGGTGCTCGCGGAGATGGGGCGCCTTCGCGAAGCGCGCGACATGTATCGCGCGCTCGCGGCCGGGAAGGCGTCGCTTCCGGCGAGCGACCAGGAGATCGCCGACAGCGCCGCCGAGCGAGCAGCGGAGCTCGATCGACGGATCCCTCGGCTCGCCCTTCGCGTGTCGGAGGATGCCCCGCCCGACGCGCGTGTCAGCGTCGACGGTGCGCCCGTGCCGGTCTCGACGACGCCGCGTCCGATCGAGCTCGATCCGGGCCCGCATGTCGTCGCGTCGACGGCGCGTGGCTCGGCGCCCTCGGAGCAGACGGTCACGCTCGCCGAGGGGGCAGGGGATGTCCCGCACACGGTCACGTTCACGCCCGAGAAGCCCGTCGAGACCACGCCGTCGCCGGGCCCGTCGGAGAACAAGACGCTGCCCTGGATCGCGGTCGGCGGCGGCGCGGCGCTCCTCGTCACGGGGTCCGTCCTGCTCCTCCTGCGCGAGGGCCTCATCGACGACATCGAGAAGAACTGTCCGAACAACGTCTGTCCGACCCGCCTCCACGATGCGGTCGAGAGCGATCGAAGCGAGGCGAAGCTCTTCGGTCCGCTCGGTGGAGCGTTCGCGGTCGTGGGGCTCGCCGCGATCGGCGCGGGCGTCTACATGCTCGTTCGGTCCCCGTCGCCCGCGCAAAGCGCGACCACGCGCGTCGTCCGACCGACGATCGGCGGGCTCAAGCTCGCGCTCTCGTTCTGACTCGGGGTATGCTCGAGGCACGCCATGCGGGCTGCACTCGCGATCGCCGGAGGACTCTTCGCGCTCACGTCCGCGTGTTCGTCGGTGCCCGACGTCCACTACCTGGACATCGACGCCGGACCTCCGAGTAGCAGCAGCGGCGGCGGCGAAGGCGATAGCTCGACCGGGAGCCCTCCGTTCGTCGAGTACAGTTGCCCCGACAAGCCCCCGCCGGCGGGGAGCGGCACGTGTTGCGGGACGACGACGCTCTGCCGGAACTGCAGCACCGCGAACCAATGCGACAAGTGCGCGCGCCTCGGCTGCAGCAACGACACGCCGTGTTGTGCGCGGAACGCCGGCAACGTCGAATGCCGCGCGCAGTCCGAGTGCAAGTGATCTCGCGAACGCGATCTCCCCGGCTCGCTCGCGTTACCGTCGGCACGTGCGCTAGCATCCGTCGGGCGTGACTCGAAGCGAGATCCCGCCTGGCACGCTCCTCGGGAGCAAGATCCGCCTGATCAAGCGCATCGGGCGCGGCGGTATGGGCGACGTCTGGGTCGCGCGCAACGAGGCCACCGAAGCCGAGCTCGCGGTGAAGACGCTCCATCGCGCGGAGCGAACGCCGGTCCACGACGAGCGCTTCCGGCGCGAGGCTCGCCTCTCGGCGACGATCGCGCACCGCAATGTCGTGCGCGTGTTCGACCTCGTCGACGAGGCGGACGGAACGCTCGGCCTCGTCATGGAGCTCCTTCACGGAGGAACGCTCGAGGAGGCGATGAGCCAGCGTGGCACGCTCACGTCGCGCCAGGCCGTCGCCGTGGCGGTGCCGGTGCTCTCGGCGATGCACCAGGTGCATCAGAAGGGGATCATCCACCGCGACATGAAGCCGGCGAACGTCTTCCTCGCGGTCGAGCCCGACGGCCACGTCATCCCGAAGATCCTCGATTTCGGCATCGCGAAGCTGCCGGCCGCAGGAGCGGCGCTGACGCTCGACGGAAGCGTGCTCGGAACGCCCCACTACATGTCGCCGGAGCAGATCCGCGGACAAGAAGACATCGACGGACGCAGCGACATGTTCTCGTTCGCCGTCGTGCTGTACGAGATGCTCACCGGCGTGCGCGTCTTCCAGCGCGATGCGGCGTCGGCCTCCCTCGCAGCCGTCCTCGAGCACGAGGTCGATCCGGATCCGCGGATCGAGCCTCGCTTGTGGATCGCGATCTCGCGTGCGCTCGCGAAGCGGCCTTACGAGCGCTACTCCACCTGCGCCGAGCTCGCCGATGCGATTCGCGCATCGATCGATGCCACCGACGAGGACCTCGCGCAGGCGCTCCAGGAGCTGCGCCCGGCGAGGGACGCCGTTCCCCCTCCGACGACGAGCCCCTCGAGCCTCGCCGTGTCGACCGAGGACGTCGGGCTGCCGCCGCCGCCCGCTCGTGGCGGAAAGAGGCTTGCGTTTGCCGGAACGGCCGCGTTCGGCGCGGTCGTGGTGGCGATCGGTGTCGGGCTCGCCGTCACCCGAGGTTCCGAAGCCCCGGCGGTCGCCGCCCCTCCGCCGTCGACGCTGACGGAGAAGCCGGTCGTCGACACGCGTGCCGAGGTCCCGCCGCCTCCAGCGACGAGCGCGACGGCTCCCGAGGGCCGCGGCACCGATCCGACGAGCGACACGAGCGCGGTCGCGACTGCGCGCACGACGCCGGCTTCGCCGCGGCGGCCGTCGACGTCGCCCGCCGCGACACCGCAGAAGACGTCCAAGCCGCGCGGAACGCCGAAGGGCGTCGCGACCACGCCAGGTTTCTGAGGCCTCCGTAATCCTCAGCGAGAGGCGAGGAGCGCGAGCACGAACAGAACACCGACGGCGGCGGCGACGATCATCCAGAGCTTTCGCTTGTCCTCGGCGGGCGGATCGGCCCCCCGGCTCTCGGCGCTCGCGCTTCGGGCTTTCTTCTTCTTCGCCTGCTTCTGCGGCTTGTTCTTCCCGCCGCTCTTCGCGGCCGCTCTCTTCTCGGAGTTGCGCTCGGGCGGCTTCGACTTCGGCGGCGACTGCTCCGGCGGAGGCACGGACGGCGGCGTCCGGAGCGACGGCGGATTGTCTTCCTCGAGCAAGCTCGACGACGCGATCGGCACCGGCGCCGGGGGAGCCATCGTGGCGGCCGGGATGCGTACCGCAGCGGCATCGCGAAGCCACTTCGCCTGGCGTGCTTCACCGCCAGGGAACAGGCGCTCGACCAGCGTAGCGAGCTTGTGTGCGTGCGGGCCGCTCGCGCGCGCGAAGGCGTCGAGATCGGTGCGCATCTCCTCGGCCGTCGCATAACGCTCGTCGCGGTCGCGCCGGAGAGCGCGATCGATGATCTTCCAGAGCGCTTCGGGGAAGTCGGGATCCTCGTCGCGTGGATTCGGGACGTGCGCGTCGCGGATGGCCTTGAGCGTCTCGATGTCGTTGTCGCGCTTGAACAAGCGCTTCATCGTCACCATCTCCCAGAGCGTCGTGCCGAGCGCATAGATGTCGATGCGTCGGTCGATTGGCTGGCCGTGAGCCTGCTCCGGAGCGAGGTAGGGGATCTTGCCTTTGACGATCCCGTCGGCGCTCTTCGAGACGCGCACGCGTGCGCGAGCGAGCCCGAAGTCGATCAGCTTCACTTCGCCCGCGTGCGTCAGGAAGATGTTCGACGGGTTCACGTCGCGATGGATGACGCTGAGGGGCGAGCCGGTCTCGTCGACCAGCTCGTGTGCCGAGTGCAGCCCCTCGGCGACGCGCGCGCAGATCCACGCGGCCATCCCGAGATCGAACTTGCCGTTCTCGGCGAGGAGTACGTCCCAGAGATCGGCGATGGTGCGGCCGTTCAGCAGCTCCATCGCGATGAAACGATGATGGCCGGTGACGCCGTATTCGAGCGTCTGGATCACGTTCGGATGCGAGAGCCGCGCGAGGATCTTCGCCTCGTCGATGAACATCGCGGTGAACTGCTCGTCGTGCGCGAGCTCGTCGCGAATCACCTTCAGCGCGACCAGCGCCTCGGTGCCGTCCGCGCGGATGTCGCGACCGAGATAGACCGTGGCCATCCCTCCGCCACCGATCTTGGCGCCCACCTCGAACCGGCCGAGGGTCTTCGGAGGCTTGCTCTGATGAGTCGGCAGCACGCGCTTCGTAACCTATCAAAGATGATCAGGGATGGTGGAATCCTCGGCCATTCCTGGAACGACCGGCACTTCTGCAGTCGCATGGTAGAGTGCACGCATGGGTCGTGGGAGTCTCAAGGGGATAGGTGCGTTCGTCGTCGGCTTCTACATGATGGTGCCGGCCACCGCGATGGGCCACGCGTACATCAAAGATCCGCCCTCGCGCGACGTCGGCGAGGCGGACCTGAATGCACGCGCGAAGAAGATCGGACCTTGCGGGGGCTCGCCTCGCACGGGTGTTCCGACCCAGTACGCCGTCGGTCAGGAAATCACGGTCGAGTGGGAGGAGACGATCGGACACACGGGTTGCTACCAGATCGCCTTCAGTCAGGCAGACGACAAGAACTGGGTCACGCTCGACCAGATCAATGACCCGGCGAACGTGCAGGGCGTCCAAAGCGCGAAGGTGAAGCTGCCCGCAGGCGTCTCGTGCAAGGACTGCACGCTCGCGGTCTTGCAGCTGATGATCGATCGAGAATGCCAGCCCAACGAGGCTCCGGTGGCGGGCAAGACGTACTACTCGTGCGCCGACATCCGCGTCGGTGACTTCCCGGATGCCGGGCCGACGAAGCCGCCGGCGGATACGGGCGACGAAGACGGCGGCTCCAGCTCCGGCGGCGTTTCGACGACGCCGACCGACGGTGGTGGGAAGACCGGAAGCTCGCCGGGATCGCGCAGGCTGAACGGGGTCGATGCCGGTGATGGAGGCTGCAACGTCGCCTTCGGCGCGACCGGCGGCTTCTCGCTGTTCGCGTCGCTCGGCCTCGGCGCGCTCGCCCTCGTTCGCCGTCGTCGCCGTCGCGGTCAGTCGTAGCTCGAAGGGTCGTAGACGGACTTCTTCTTCGCCGGCGCGTGCGTCGCGGGTCGCGGGGCCGCGCTCGCCGGCGGAGCGGACGACGCCTTCGGCGCTGCGCCGACCGCGGCTCCCGATGACGCCTGCGGAAGCGCCTCGACGGCGGGCGACGGAGCGACGGCCGGTCCACGCTCGCCCGCGCTCGTCGGGGCAGCCGGTGCCGTGGATTCGGAAGACCGCGACGCGATCATGATCGCGATGACCGATAGGACGAGGAGCGCCGCCGCGACGGCGATCGCGACCGGCGCGATGCGCCGGCGCTCGGGTAGCTCACCCGCGCCTTCGGACACGATGACCTCCGGCACGACGTCGACCACGAACGGCGTGCGCGTCGACGGCTGGTGCGGCGCGGTCGGCTGCACTGCGCGCATCGAAAGCGGCGTCGCCGCGAGCGGCGCGGTGAGCTGATCGATCTCCGGGAACGAAGGCGCGGACGGCGCCGCAGGCACCTCCGGCAGCGTTGCTCCCGGCATCGCGGGAGGCATCGCGGACATCGAGCGCGGCGAGACCGACACCTCGCGCGCCGTCGTCAGTGCGTTGTCGTCCACGTCGTCGTCATCGACGAGGTCGGCGACGTCGAGCGCGCTCTCCGCGCTCGTCGGAGGTGCTGCCCGGAGCGCCGCGCCGAGCTGCGCGAGGTACTCGTCGTCCGGCGTGCTCTCCCGAGGTCCTGGCAGGTCGTGATCGTCTTCGTAGCTCGCAGGGGGCAGCGACGACGGCGTCGATCGCTCCGCATGCGGGAACGCGTGCTCCGGAAACGGCGGGCGCTGCGAGGGCCGAGCCGGAGCCGCGAAGGGCGTCGTGCTCGTGCGTCGAGGCGGCTCCGGACGTGGCGCGTACGACGTCTCGAGATCGGGTGCGGACGGGAGGATCGCGCGCGCCTCGTCAGACTCCGTCGCTGCTGCAGGCGTCGGCGCCGACGCAGGCACGACCATGGAACGAATTCCGACCCTCGACTCGGACCGCGCATCGAGCGTCGGAGCCGACACGCGCGCGTGCGTCCCCGACTGCGTCGACGGAGGCGCGAGCGACCGATAGTGACGTCCCGACGGATCCAGCTCCGCGCGCCGTGCGCGGATGCGGTCGCCTGCGAGCTCGTTCACGAGCTGCGCGACCATGCTTCCCTGCGCGACGGTCCCGGCGAGCGATCGGATGCTCACCGCCATGTCCTGGGCGGTGCGAAAACGGAGCGCCGGGTCGAACGCGAGCGCGCGCATGGCGACGTCTGCAAGGCGCGCATTCGGAGTGGGAATGTCTTCCTCGCGCTGGCGCTGCGCGATGCGGCTGGGGCTCGTCTCGTCGTAGAGACGCCGCTCCATCAGCGCCTCCCAGAGCATCACGCCGACGGCGTAGGTGTCGACGCGCGAGTCCTGCGCGCTCTCGGCGGCGATCGTCTCCGGGGACGCGTATCCGAGCGCTTCGCTCTGTGCGGTGAGCCTGACCGGACGCGGGCGGAAGACGGAGACGATGCGCGCGACGCCGTCTTTTCCGACGACGACGTTCGCCGGACAGAGCTCGCCGTGGAAGGCCGAGAGCGGGGCGTTGATCGCATCGCGTAGCCCATGCAGCGCCGAAAGGCCCGCGAGCACGTCGAGGAAGATCCGTGCGAGGACCGCGTGCGAGAGGATCGGCTCATCGGGATGAGCGCGCCTCGCTGCGGCGAGCTCGAGCAGCTCGTCGAACGTGACGCCCTCGACGAGCTCGGTCGCGATGTCGAGCACGTCGCCCGTGAGCTCGGTGTGGCGAACGCGCGCGATGTTCGGGTGCCAGTTCTTCGCGAGGCATCGTGCATCGCGCAGCAGGATCGCCGTCTCCTCCGCGGAGACGGGCTCCGCGTCGAGGTTCGCATCGCGCGTGAACCGATGGAGGACGACGATCGATCCGTCGCTACGCGCGGCGGCGTACGAGCGTTGCGATCGCCGACCGAGCTCTCGCAGCACCCGATACGTCGCGATCGCGCTGTCTGCCTGCGCGGTCCCGTTCGCCATCGGTACGTGCAGCTTACCCCAGGAGCACCTTCGATCCGGCGATGAACGAAGGCGCACATCGTTTCTTCTCGCCGTGAGCACACGTGGCGGCACTCTCGATGCCCCGGGCGCACACGGTCGTTGATGGCAATTGCCCGCAGTCTCCGGGCGTGTGCTCGAGCTACTTCGCCGGGAACAGATTGCGCTGCTTCCAGGCCGGCAGCTCGCGGAGATCCGCCCAGACCTCGCGCGCGCTCGTGTAGCGGAACGCTTCCCGTCGCCGGAGCATCTTCGCGATCAGGTGTCCGAGCGGCGTCCCGAGCTGCTCGGCTCGCTGGCGAGGCTCACCCTCCGATACCTGGCGCACGAGCTCCTGGTACGGAACGTCCATCTGCATCGCGGACTCGCCCGTGAGCATCCAGTACATGAGCAGGCCCACCTGGTAGAGGTCGCTCTGGCGGCTCGTGTACCCGGTCGCGAGGATCTCGGGCGCCATGATCGCGTGATGGACGACGTTCGGCCGAACGGCGGCCATGCCTCGCAGCTCGTGGCTGATCCCGAAGTCGCTGATCTTCACCGTCGGGCGATCGGTGTGCGTGATGAGGACGTTGCCCGCATGGAGATCGTCGTGAACGACGTCGTTGTCGTGGAGGAACTGCACGGCCGCGAGCAGCTGCCGCGAGATCTCGAGCACGAGTCCCTCCTGCATCGGCGTGCCGAGCATCACCTTGAGCGCGTGGTCGCATCGCTCGAGCGCCAGGTAGAAGAGATGATCGTGCGTGAACGAATCGTAGATGTAGACGACGTTCGGATGACGGAGCGAGAAGAGGCGCTGGACCTCCTTCGCCCACTCGGCATGCACCTCCGCGTACGGCCGGTTCGACGGGCGAACCATCTTCACCGCGTAGATCTGGTCGAACGGCCCGATGCACTCGTAGACGGCGCCGAACTCACCCGAGCCGATGACGTCGCGGACCTCGTAGGTGCCGCGCGTGCCGGGCAGCTTCGACCCGACCTGCGGGTACTGCACCATGATGCGCGGTAGCGCGACGTTCGACGTCGGGAACGTCCCCGGACGCGGAGGTGCAGCCGGGATCGTGCCCGTCGTCGGCCGGCTCGCGACGGCCGGCGGCACTCCGATGGGAGGCATCTGCGGCGTGACCGGGATCGAGATTGCCGGGAGCGTCCCGCGATCGGGCTTGCGCGGGTTCAGCTGTGGCTGCGAAGGCGCGGGGACCGGCACGCCGTGCTGCGGGGTCGCTGACGACGGGTACGGCTGCTGCGTGTGCACGTACCCCGGCGGCTGCGGGATGATTTGGCTCTGGTACGGGTTCATCGCCGGCGGCGGTGCGCCCGGCATCGACGGAGCCGGGCCGTACGGACCGGGCGGCGCCGGTGACGGCGCAGGCGTCGCGATCATCCCCGGCGGCATCGGCGGACGCGGCTGCGACGGCGGCGCCGCCGGGATGATCGGCGAGGGGACGATCCCGCTCGGATAGGTTGCCGGCCGGCCGAGCGGCGGCGTGTTGATCGTCCGATGTGAGGCGCCGCCACTACTTCCTCCGCCCGGGACGCTGATGGGCGGCGTCTCTCGAACCGATGCAGGCCCCGGAGGTGGGCGCGACTCACTCACGTCAAAGACTTTACCCTCGGTGGAATCGCGGCACCATGTCGTTTCGGTGCCAGCGATCGGATGCGACGCCATCGGGGCGCGAGAGCTCGTCGGTCTCGCCGCGCGTGCGGCTCTGCCGTATCGATGGCCCTTCGAAGGCGCCTCGCGGGCAGGGGATCGGACGGCTCGTCGGCTTTCGGCTCGCGTCGTGTCGACTCCGCCCTAAGATCCGAGGTCTTCGATGCTGAAGAAGGCCGCATCCTGGGTGATTCCGCTCCTCGTGCTGACGGCCGTCGCCTTCGGGGTGTGGCGATGGCAATCGAGCCGCGCGGCCGCTCCGATCACGTACCGGACCGCGAACGTCGAGAAGCGGAAGATCGTGGCGCGTGTGACCGCGAGCGGCACGCTGCAGGCCACGGTGACCGTGCAAGTCGGCGCGCAGGTGAGCGGGCGCATCTCGAGGCTCAATGCCGACTACAACTCGACGGTGAAGAAAGGGGAGGTGATCGCGAAGATCGATCCGCAGCTCTTCATCGCCGCGGTCGAGCGCGAGAAGGCGAACTACGTCGCGGCCAAGGCCGGCGTCGTCCGCGCGGAGGCGCAGCAGCGCGACGCGGAGCTCGCCCTCAAGCGAGCAAGGTCGCTGAACGAACAGGCGCTCGCATCAGCCGCGGAGCTCCAGACCGCCGATACGAACGCGTCCGTCGCGGTCGCGCAGACCGAAGTCGCGCGAGCGACGTTGCAGCAGGCGAGCGCAGCGCTGAACCAGGCGCAGGTGAACCTCTCCTATTGCGAGATCCACTCGCCGATCGACGGCATCGTCATCTCGCGCAGCGTCGACGTCGGTCAGACCGTCGCGGCGTCGCTGCAGGCGCCGGTCCTCTTCACGATCGCCGAGGACCTGAAGAAGATGCAGGTCCACACGAGCGTCGCCGAGGGCGACGTCGGACGTCTGCAGCCCGGGATGGCCAGCTGGTTCACGGTCGATGCGTTCCCGGGTCAGCGCTTCAAGGGCCAGATCAGCCAGATCCGGAACGCTGCGCAGACGGTGCAGAACGTCGTCACCTACGACGCGGTGATCGACGTCGAAAACGAGGACCTCCGGCTTCGCCCCGGCATGACCGCGACGACGACGGTCATCTATGCCGAGAAGGACGACGTGCTCGCGATCCCGAACTCGGCGTTGCGCTTCAAGCCGCCCGCGGAGGTCGCGTCGGCCATCGCGTCGGCGTCGGCGCCCAGTGGACCCGCCGCATCGCTGTCGGTCACGGCGGCAGGCGGTGGCGTCGCGAACGCGGCCGCGCCGCGCGCACGTCGTCCGGCGGACAAGGGAGACGCGCCGGAGCGCACGCTCTACGTGCTCCGGAACGGACAACCCGAGTCCGTCGAGATCAAGACCGGCCTCTCCGACGGGACATCGACGGAGGTGACGTCCGGGCTCGCGGAAGGGGATCTCGTCATCCTCGAAGCGAACGTCGGCGGCAAGCCGGCGAGCTCGGGACCGCCGCCCCGCATGGGCAGGATGTTCTGAGGAGCGTGGTGAGCGCGGACGCCCTCATACGCGTGGCCGACGTGAAGAAGGTCTACAAGACCGGCGACGTCGAGGTGCATGCGCTTCGCGGAGTGTCGCTCGAGGTCTTCCCCGGCGAGTTCGTCGCCATCATGGGCTCGTCAGGCTCCGGCAAGTCGACGCTCATGAACCTGCTCGGCTGCCTCGATCGTCCGACGTCCGGTTCGTACGTCCTCGCGGGTCGCGAGGTCGCGCGGATGGACAAGAACGAGCTCGCCGAGGTCCGCAACGAGGTTCTCGGCTTCGTCTTCCAGAGCTTCAACCTGCTCGCACGCACGAGCGCGATCGAGAACGTCGAGCTGCCGCTCGTCTATCGCGGCATGGGCGCGGCGGAGCGACATCGCCGGGCAAAGCGCGCGCTCGAGCGCGTCGGCCTCGGCGCTCGCCTCGATCACACGCCGGCGCAGCTCTCCGGTGGCCAGCAGCAGCGCGTCGCGATCGCGCGTGCGCTCGTCGGCGATCCGAAGGTCATCCTCGCGGACGAGCCCACCGGCAACCTCGACTCGCAGACGAGCGTCGACGTCATGGCGCTCTTCCAGGAGCTCGGAGAGGCCGGGATCACGATCGTCCTCGTCACGCACGAGCCCGACATCGCCGAGTGCGCTTCGCGGGTGGTCGTCGTGAAGGACGGCAACATCGTCTCCGATCAGAAGCAGCGCCCCAGGCCGGCGCGCGAGCCGTCCAAGCTCGCCGTCGGCGAGGACCCGCACCTCGCCATGGCGAGCAAGGCGGAGGGCCATCCGTGAACCCGTTCGTCACCATCCTCGTCGCGTTCCGGGCGGTGCTGCGGAACAAGATGCGCTCGTTCCTCACGACGCTCGGCATCATCATCGGCGTCGCCGCCGTCATCGCGATGATGGCGATCGGCGCCGGCGCGAAGGCGCAGGTCGAGCAGGCGTTCGCCGCGATGGGGACGAACCTCCTCATCGTGATGCCCGGCTCGACGACGGCGGGCGGCTCGTTCGGCGGCTTCGGCAGCATGCCGACGCTCACGTGGGACGATCTCGCGGCCATCCGGAGCGAGATCCCAACGGTGAAGGCAGCCGCTCCTCAGCTCCGCTCGAACCAGTCGATCGTCAGCGACGAGCTCAACTGGACGACGTCGGTGACGGGAACGGCGCCCGAGTACTTCGAGATCCGGTCCTGGCCGGCGGCGTCGGGCAACCTCTTCACGCAGGCGGACGTCGATGCCGGCTCGAAGGTCGTCGTCCTCGGGCAGACCGTCGTCGAGCGCCTCTTCGGCCCTTCGGCGAACCCCGTCGGGCAGACCGTGCGGATCGGGCAGTCGCCGTTCTCGGTCGTCGGCGTGCTCGAGCGAAAAGGGCAGTCGCCGACCGGACAGGACTACGACGACGCCG
>JAEXCN010000127.1 GCA_023402175.1 Pseudomonadota bacterium
GAGCGCCTCGCTCCATCGCGCGTCGTTCACGGACCCCGACTTCCAGGCCTCCTTTCGCGCCGAGCCGCTCCGATTCTGCTTCGACTGCCACGCCCCCGGCGCGACGGAGCCGGGCGATCGCGCGGGCGCCGCGCGCGGCGTCGACTGCACCGCGTGTCACGACGTCGGCCGCGGGCACGGCACGGAGCACGTCGCAGCGCGCACGACCGACTGCGCATCCTGCCACGAATTCGCGTTTCCCGGCCGCGCCGCGCTGATGCAATCCACCGTGACCGAGCACGCGCGCTCTCCGTTCGCGGCCTCGAGCTGCGCGTCGTGTCATCTCCCACGAGCCGCCGACGGTCATCGCGACCATCGGTTCGACGTCTCACGCAACGTCGAGGTATTACGAAGCGCGCTCGACGTGGCGCCGCGCAGGACGCCGGAGGGTGTCGAGGTCGTGCTCACATCGCGTGGCGTCGGACACGCGATGCCGACCGGCGATCTGTTTCGCCGGCTCGTCGTCGCCGTACGAGGTGAGGCTCTCGACGGAACGCCGCTCGGCGAGGAACACGTCCTCCTCGCTAGGCGTTTCGACCGGAAGAGCGGCGTGCCCGTCGAGATCGAAGACACGCGTGTCGTCGGTGAGAGACGCGTCCGTGTCGAAGGCGAGTGGCTCGCGATGGCTGCGCGCGTCGATGTCGAGGTGCGCTACGAACGCGTCGCTCAGACGCTGGACGTCACGGACGTCCGCGGTGAGCGACAATCACGCGACGCGGTCTTCGCGAGCGTGTTGCTCTCCAAAGCCCTGCTGGAAAGGTGACCCGAATGTCTCGCCTCTCTTCGTCCGTGTTCATGCTCGGCGTCCTCGGACTCTTCGCCTGCCGTACGGTCACGACCGACGCGCACGATCGTCCTGCCACCGCGTCGAGCGAGCGGCCGCGCGGCGCGGCAGCAGCGTCTCCGAAGACGTCCGGCGTCGAGGCTGCCGGAGCGGCGAGCCCGGAGCCCGAAGTGCCGCTCGCGTGGGGGACACGCCCGCCGACCAAGGGACCGCTCTACCCGGTCGTCGATGGCATGTGCGTCCACGGGGAAATCTGGCCGACGGCGGGGAGCGCCTTCTACACGTACGGCAACGGCACCGGCGCATGGACGCGCGGCGGCGAAGCGACCATCGCACGTCTCGTCGACGACGGGCTCGAGGACCGCGGGACGGCCAGCAAGGGGAAGGACGCCGAACAGTGGTCGACGGTCGCTCCGATGGCGTTCACGGGGAGTTGGCCGACGCCGCTCCTCATGTTCAGCAACGACCAAGGGGGCGGTCGCATGCGTGATTGGCCGAGCATCTGGACGCACGATGCGAGCGGTTGGCTGCTCCTCGCCAGCCACCGCGAGGACGGCGACCCCCTCTACACGAAGCCCGTCATCTTCAAGGGCCACGCAATCGCAGCTCGGTCGCTGCTCGACACCAACGGAGGTCCGGTCGGAGCGAGCACGATCAAGACGTGGCCGGTCGACAAGAGCGCGCCATCGATCGCGGGTGCGGCACAGCTCGCGCGCGCGAAGCTCGAGATCCAAACGCTCGCCGAAGGAGACGACACTCTGTACGCGCTCGGAAGAGCGAACGTCGGAGCGCCCGGCGAGTACAAGACGCGGAATACGATCCGCATCCTGCGGGACGGAAAGGTCGAGGAGGTCGTCGCGCCCGAGGGCGAGATGCGCGTCATCGGCAGCCGTCCTTCTCTCGTCGTCGCGATCGACGGCACGCGCCTGTTCC
This sequence comes from Pseudomonadota bacterium, assembly GCA_023402175.1. Taxonomy (GTDB): domain Bacteria; phylum Myxococcota_A; class Polyangia; order Polyangiales; family Polyangiaceae; genus Labilithrix. The sequence continues at coordinate 1,757 of JAEXCN010000127.1, forward strand.
GTCTCGCGGGAGGCAAGCTCTCCGAGATCAAGCTCCCAACGGGGACGAAGCTCGTGGACGCGCGCCTCCACCGAACGGGCGACGTGTGGATACTGACGAAGGAGCGATCCGTCCTCGTCGCGCGGCGTCCCTCGCCCTCAGAGGTCGACACGATCGACACGAGTCCCCTTCCCGCTCCGGCCGCTCCGGGCACGAAGGAGGCGGTGATGCACTGGCCGACGTCCGGCGGGCTCCTCGGTGGAATCGAGGTGGACGATCCGTACGCGATCGGCGACGGCGGCTCGCTGTTCCACTTCGAGTCCGGCAAGTGGCAAGAGGTCGAGCTACCGCCTCCGCCGTTCGCAGTGACGGGGAAGTACCAGGCACAATCCGTCCTCGTGCCGACGAAGGGCGACGTCTACGTCAACGCGGGCTACGCAGAGAAAGGCATCGGCTGGCGCACGGTCGAACGGTATCGCGCCGTTCTTCGGAACAAGCGCCCGCGCGAGGTGCTCCGCTGCAACGAGCCGAGCGTAGGCGCGAACCACGCGAGCGGGACCGGCTTCATGAGCTTCCCGCCGATCGCGACCGACGCGTGCGCGACACCGTTCGTGATCCTGCTTCGGATCGCCTACGGCACCACGAAGAAGGAGCCGGTCTACGTCTACGATCGGAAGTCGGACTACCCGTCGGTGCGCGAGGCGATCAAGGCGACCCCGAGCCTCGGCGCCGCCGTCGACCTCGTCGAGCTCGTCTCCGGCGATCAGCGGTATCTCGGCGCGCGCGTCCCGAACCTCGCTGCCGGCCGCGAGCTGGCCCAAGCCGTCGCCAAAAAGATCGTGGGAGTCTCCGAGATCCGGCCCGAGGTCGTCTGCGGCACGCCGAAAGAAGAACGCGTCATCCACGTCGACGTCGCGACGGGCAAGGTCGCGACCCCGATCGTCGGCCACTGAGCGCCGTCGTCCGAACGAAAACGCGGGCTCGCCTTCGAGAGGCGGCCCGCGCTTCCGGGATTCGTAACCTACGCGGAGAGCGTCAGCCGTCGATCGAGATCGACAGCTTCTGCCGCAGCGCGAAGTACTCCTCGCTGACGGAGAACAGGACGATGTCCTTCATGCGCTCCTTCACCGCCACGCTCGTCGCTTCCTCGGTGGAGCGAATGACCTCAGTCGCGAGCTGCAGATCGTGCGCGAGGAGGAAGCCGACGCGATCCGCCGTGAGGTCGATCGCCGCGACCCACTTCTTCAGGTCGAGCGCACCGCCCGCCTGAAGAAGCTTCGAGACCGCGCTCGCGAGCTTGTCCTTCTCCGCGCCCACGAAGTCCTGACTCATCGCCTGCATGGCCTCGTTCACCTGACCCATGAGGTCCGGCGAGACGGGGAACTGCGGAACGCAGAGCTTGATCGCCGCGAAGAGCCACGCCTTCAGGCCGGTGCCCGTCGGGACGAGGTGACGAACGTAGAAGCCCGGACGGAACGACGTGAGGTGACGTCCGGCGAGGAACGCGAGCGACTGGTTCGGGATCGTGCTGTCGAACGCCCCCTGACCGAGAACGATCGCCGGCGTCCGCGCATGCACGATGCCGAGCGAGCCCTTGTCGTTCGGGTTCTGGAACACGAGCACCGGCGGCATCGCGAGGACGCCCTGCGCGTAGTAGAGCGTCTGCGAGACCGCGTACGGGTGCATCGACGTGTCGATCGCGTAGCGCGGGTCGAACCCGAGCTGCTCGATCGGCTGCGTGCGCGTGCGGATGATCGTCGGCTGGATCATCGCGAAGATGCCCGTGAGGATCGGGTCGAGATCCCAGTGCATCAGCTTCGACCAGGCTTCGACATCGAGCGTGGCCTGCGCCGGAGCGGCGTTCTCGGAGCGGTGC
>JAEXCN010000381.1 GCA_023402175.1 Pseudomonadota bacterium
TTCGGATTCCCGAACATATCGGACGCCGATCGCGCCGCGGTGCTCGAGGCCCACCCGCGCAGTCCGCAGTTCAAACAGGACATCATCAACGCCTTCTACGAGGGCAACGCGTACAGACCCGAGAGCACCTTCGGGGACGTCAATGCCGACGTGCTCGCGCTGAAGGATCCGAGCTTCCATCGCATCGACTTCTGCCAGACGCTTTTGCACTCCGCGTGGCCGAGTTGATCAGCATTGTGGAAGTCGCGCTTTGATTCGCAAAATGTTGGCGGCGTCCGCGGTAACGGCACGCTGACGAGCCTGCGCGACCGACAGTCACGCGTGCGCCGGTGGCCGAGCTGGCGCCAGATCGATGTCCCGGCGTCCGCCGTCGATGGCGATGTTCGCGCCGTCGATGAAGCCGGCCCGAGGACTCGCAAGGAACGCCACGAGGTCCGCGATCTCCTCGGGTCGGCCGAAGCGACCCACGTACGTGGCGGAGGCCTCGAGCTGCTCGCGATCGGCGCCCCCTTCTCGGACAACCTGCTCGAAGAGCGGCGTGACGACCGGCCCGGGCGACACGGTGTTGACTGTGACCCCCGTGCCGGCGAGCTCCTTCGCGAGGCTGACCGACATGTTGACCATCGCCGCCTTGCTTGCCGCGTAGGCGGCGCTGCTGGGAGACGGCTTGGTCGCCGCCACGCTCGCGATCTGGATGACGCGGCCCCAGCGACGCTCCTTCATTCCCGGGACCAACGCGCGGATCATCCTCACCGCCGAGAAGAAGTTGGCTTCGAAGAGCTGCTGCCACGCTTCGACGGATGCCTCGAACCAGCTCGTGTGAGGCATGCCACGTCCCGCGTTGTCGATCAGGATGTCGATCCCGCCGAGCTCTTCGAGCGCGCTCCGCGCAACGCGGTCGGCCTCGTCCTGCCGGGAGAGATCGCCGAGCGCCACGACGGCACTGCCTGGGCCCGCACGGTTGATCTCGTCTGCGATTCGCTCGGCGCGCTCGGCGTTACGTCCATGGACGACGACGGCCGCGCCCTGGTTGGCGAGGGTCCGCGCGATCGCCTCACCGATTCCGCTACTGCTTCCCGTCACGAGCGCGCGCTTGTCGTCGAGCTTCAGATCCAGCATCGTCCGCTCCGTCACCTGCGCGACGGAGATGCACGGCACGCGCCGCTTTCTGATGCATCGTTCGTCGCCTCAGCGACGCGCATCAACTATCGCGCCCAATCGAGCATCACGGAACAGTTCAAGGGCACCGAGCCTCGCTACCGGGGCAGCCTGATCTGGACGTTGTACGTCCCGCAGTCGTCATAGGCATATGGCTCTGTCACGGTGTCGAAGCCCGGCTTCTCGACGCGGATCTGACCATCCTCCCCTCCCAGTGTGGTCCGCGTAAAGGTCGCACGACCGTCGGCCTCCGTAACCCGAACGCATTGGACGCCAGGGTTGCATTGCCCGACGTCCGTTACGGTCGCCCCGCTGACCGGCTTCCCGTCCGAGTCCGTAATCGACGCCACGACTGTGAGGCGGCACGTGGGATCGCACGCAAGCGCGGCGGGCACCGCGGCCAACAGAGCACGCCAACGCCACCGGACGCTGAGCGTGGAGTCCGCCATCAGAAACAGAACTCCTGAATCGCGCCCCTTACGGGCCGGCAGCGGCCGCTTGGATTGTTCTCGTACGCGTGCATCTCCCAAGGATTGTCGTAGTACGAAATCGTGAAGATGCTCCCGGTCAGGCTTCTCCCCTTGACCAGCGCAAGTGCGCTCGCTGCTACGCCAGCATACCCGGCCCATGCCACGTATGTGCCCGTGTAGAGTGGCCCAAAGACTCGGTTCGTGAAAATGTGCTCGGTTTCATGGTCCTTGAGCGGGCCTGACATGTCGCGCGCGCCCGAGATCACGTTGCCTTGCGTGTGCGCGAAACCCGCCCCCTGCATGATCCCGCCTCGGTAGACGAACCTGTTCTTCCTCTCGCTCTCACCCGCGCTGAAGCTGTCGTGACCCGTCGCAATACCGTGGCCCATATTGACGAGGTTCCAGCCGCTTCCAAGAGTCGTGCCGACAAGACCCCAAGTGGAGTCCGCGGCCAGAGCCGCGAACCCGCTGCCGTCACCCCACTTGTAGATCTGTCGCGCGCCACCAAGTCCTGCGTTGATCGCACCTCCTGCGGTAAGTGCATATCGCGCTGCGGTGTGTAGCGGGCCACCAAGGGCGAGACCGGCGGTCGCCCCCGAAAGCAGTCCGCCCATATACCCCACGACGGTCCCTTCAAAGGTGCGGCCGAGCGTAGCGCCGAATTTCTCCCCACGCTCTCCTGAGAAATACGCTGCGGATGCTGCACCGGTTGCTGTCCCCAACGCAGCTCCGTTGAGCATGCTCGTGACGGCGACGCCCATGCCGCCCGTAGCGGCGATGGCCCCCGTGCCAGCGGTTGCAGCTCCAGCGTATGCGCCCATGAGCGTCGCGGCGGTGAACCCACCCAAATCCCATTTCTGCCCGCCAGCCGCAGCACCGATGCTGTAGGAGGTACCTCCGATCGCCGCCCCGATTGCGGCTCCTATCGCGATCGCAGTCATAATCGGCTCCAGACCTCGCGGGTCCACTGCCACGTATGTCCGCCCCTTTACGTAGGCATAAAGATTCAGATCCGCGCGACCTGGCTCATGCAATGCGAGCGGGTCAGGGCTCACCCAACGATTCAAGTTAGGCGAGTAGTAACGAGCACCGAAGTACGCGAGCCCGACTTCGATGTCCTCCTCCTTCCCCGTGAACCGATAATCCTCCCGATACGACTTCCAGCGTTCCGGGCGGTAGTCGCTCTCCACGGAGCCGTACGCCTGGTAGCGCGTCGCCTCCACCAGCTCACTCGTATCCTTGTCGACCACGAAGCTCGCCGAGCCGAGATGGTCTGGAAGCTCGAAGAGCACGTGCTGGTAGCCGCTGCTCAGTGTCGGCACGTCGTTCGTCGCGTAGTAGATGCGCGCGAGCCGGACTCCCGACGCGAACAGGTACGGCACCTCCGTCCTCGCGGTGCGCTCGTAGTCGCCGCCCTCGAATTGCGCTCGACGCAGCTCGAGCGAGCCAAACACGTACACCGCGTGGAGCTCGTTTGCGCTGCTGTCGACGGCCGTCTTGAGCACCCGCTCGCCGGCGGCGTATGCGTAGCGGAGCTCCGCGGCCGCTGCCCCGCTCGGCAGCGGATCGGTCGCCAGGCCAGCGGTGGACAGATCCCAGCGGCGCGCGCGCGAGAGCTGCCCAATCTCGTCCCACTCGTACGCGAACCGCTGCGAGCACAGTGCGCCCGTTGGAACGCACGGGCCGTCGCGACGCACGGCCATGCTCACCAGGTTGCCAGCGTCGTCGTACGCCGCCGTCAGCTCACCCGCGCGCGTGCCGTTTCCCTGCGCCGCCGCCTTCAGCTGGTAGGGGCCCGCGTTCGCCGTGCCATTCGTAATGGTGCCGAGGGAGCGGTCATAAAAGCCCCCGGCGTCGTCGGTCGACGTCGTCGTGTTTCCGACCGCGTCGTACGCGTGTGTCTGCCACGACACTCGCTTCGTGAAGGACACGTGCGGGCTCGGCTGGGTCCGCTGTCCCGTCGTATCACCGTTCTCTGCGTCGTAAGGAGAGACCCAGTCGTCGTTGCCGGAGTAGTCGACGCGCTTCAACCGGTAGAGATCGTCGTACTGAAGCGTTCGCGTGCTCGGCTTGGACGACGTCGGCCACGCTGCGGGATCCCGCAGGTCGGAAATCTGTATCGGGTTGTCGACCGCGTCATACGCATACGAATAATTCTCAAGCACGGTCTGGAACACCGAGGGCCCTGCCCCGGGGTCTGGCGCGGGCGTGTACGCCGCCTCGCCGTCGAGCGGATTCGGCGTCCACAGCCCCGGCGGCACTCGGAGCGTCATCACCGAGCTGAGGCGCTTCCTAACGTCGTATTGGAACGACGTGCTCGTATGCGCCACGTCGCCGTACGTGATCTGCTGGGTGAGACCGTCCGCGTCGTGCGTCACGTTCGACAGGAGTGCCCCGTAGCTGCCGCCGACGCTCGCGACCTTACCGCTCTTCGCGTAGCTCGTCGTCACCGCGCTCGACGCGCTCGCTCCAAGCAGCTCCGGTACGTCCGCACCGGTCGACTCTGCGGTGACGCGGCCGGCGGCGTCGTACACGGATGCCTTCAAGTACCAATGCGGCGCGTATCGATCTGCGAGCAGGTTGGCTGCAAGGCCGGGCTTGGCGATCTTGCGCGCGATGGTCGTGGGTCGGCCCCGATCGTCGTAATGAAAGATCGTCTTCGAGCCGCGATCGCTGATGGCCGCGACGCGGCCGGCGTTCGATCCGAGCTCCGCGGGCGTGCTCGGGAACCCGGCGATGCTCGCCGCATCCGGATCCGCGGCGTCGTAGCGGTATAGGGACTCGAGGCCGTCCCCCTTCACGAAGACCGGCCACGCCGCTGCCGTATCGAGGCTCATGTCCGGCGCCGAATAGTCCGCGTGCTCCGCCTTGCAAGGCGAATAGTCCTCTCCGAGCGGGCGCCCGTCCGCCAGGTAGTAGTAGTTCGCGCCGCAGCCGCGCGCGTCGCTTGTTCCCACGAGCTGACCGAAGCGATCGTAGACGTACCGCCACGCCTTCATCGTGTTGGGGTCCGTCATCGCCGGATCGGGGTTGAAGTCCTTCGTCGTGTTCGGATCGACGTTGAGCACCATCCGACCGAAGGAGTCGTACCGCATCCACCGTACGACGTCGGTCGCTCCCGGCCGCGTGCGGCGGATCACTGTCGGCTCGCCAGTCGCCGTGTACGTCGTCTTGGTTTCATAGGCCTCAATCTGGCCACCAACATGAGCGCGCTCGATCACGCTGACGGTGCGGCCGTGGCCGTCGACGCGCACGGTCGTGGGCGTGTTGTGATGCGGTCCGGCGACCTCCAAGTCGGCTCCGTCCCACGAGTCCGTCGACATCGCGTGGTGCACCGTGCGCATCGTCGCCGGGGCCGCGAGTCCGTACGTCGGAGCGTACGTCTCCTCTACGCGACCGAACGCGTCATGACGCGCGCGCGTGAACGCCGTCGTCGGCGCCGTACCGAGCGGGAACGCAGACGCGGCGCCGTTGAAGAACTCGTTGCGATAAGAGCGATGCGCGGCACCCTTCGCGTCGAAATCAACGCGGCCACTCACGATCCATGGAGCGTCAGGATCGCCTTGGGTGAGCGTCACGAGCGTTCGCCCGAGTCCATCGACGTAGTCCCACGACTCCGCGAAGCTCGCGACCGACGTGTTCGCTCCGTCCTGAAGGTGCGTCCTGACCTTCGAGTACGGCGTCACGCCGTCCATCGGGAGGTAGTACTCGTACTTCGCGGACGGAACTGACGAGGGTGCCCAGCCCGCGTCCGGATCCGGCATGTGCACCGCTACTACGCGACCGAAGCCGTCGTACACGGTGACGGAGAGGTCTCCGCCGGGCCCCGTCGAGTGCGTCGCGAGGCCGAGCCCGCGATCGTAAGCAAGCGACGACGTCAGCGTGTAGGTGCCGCACGATCCTGAGCTCGGCGGGATGAACCCCGAGTAGCTTGTGTTTTCGACTGGGAGCTGCGCGAACGCCGGATCGAAAGTGGTGTCCACGCAGTGCCCGCCCGGGCTCGTTACCGAGGTCGCGTTGCCGAAGTCGTCGTAGTCGGTCGCACGCGTCTCGTACGAACCGTCGATCACGGCGTTGGCCAACGTCGGCGCGACCGACTTGGCGGCGTCCTCGTGGACGCGATCGAGCGGCAGCGTGCCCGTGAGATGGATGCTCTCCGAGGTCGCGAGCCCGTGCGCGTCGAAGGAGCGCTCGACGTGCCGCAAGAGCGTAGGGCTGCTCGCGCCTTGCACCCACTCGTTGGAGGTGCGCCAGAGCCAGCCCGAAGCATCAGCGATCCGTGCCGGCGTCGTGTGGACGACGCTCGCCTCGTCCGCGCTCGTGCAACCGTCGACGCAGCCGCGGTCGATCGCGTTCACGGCATTGCCGAAGCGATCCACTTCGGAGCTGGTCTGGAGATGAGCGCGTCCGGCCGTGGCTCGAAGACGAATGCAACGGGGAGGCTCGGTCTCGAGGGCATCCGCGCTGCGCTCGAGCACGACGTCAGGCAGCGACTCGTGCACGGTCCCTTCGCAGGCAACCGATGGGTTCGCCGGAAGGAAGGCGCCTGCTGTGTCGTAGCGGTAGCTGTCCCTGCTCGATACGAACGCGTGGCGGACCGTCCGACCGTCGAGGCCGGTGTAGAGCTGACGCAAGCGGTACGTCGTGTGGTCCGTCGAGAGATAGACGCCACCCTCGTCGAACATCTCAGTGAGCACCGGTTGACCTTTCAGCGCCTCCCGCCGGTTGTCGCGCCATCGGTCGGCGACGTCGCAGAGTCCGGCGTCGCCCGGCTCGTCCACGCACTCGCCGAGAAGGAAGTGCGACTCGGCGATCGACGTCGGACTATTCGCGTCGCCGAGGCGTCTCACGCGCACCGACCGGAAGCCTCGGAACTCGCGCTGGCGGCCTTCGTAGACCGGATCGCGGTAGGTGTACTCCGTGACGTAGACCCCGGCGGGGCGGCCGACACGCTCGAGGTTGTCGCGCTGTGTGACGCGCGTGAGCACGTGCGCGATGGTCGGTGCCTTCAGCTCCCACGGCTGTGGGGACGTCGCGGCAGCGAGCATTTGCTCGACGGACGACGCGTACTCGAGCTCCGTGGTCCCGCCGAGACCGTTGTCCACGCTCGTGAGAACCCACGGGCGCGCGCCGCCTGCGAGATCGATGTACTTGTAGTTGTAACCGTCGCCCCACAGGATGTCGGGCGTGCCCGAGCCGTTCACGTCCGTGAGGCGAACGCGGTTCGTCAGCGAGGAGTTCGGGGGCGCGTTCTGGATTACGTGACGATCGGTCCAACCCACGCCATCGACATTTAGGTAGATGTCGATCGCGTTGAAGCGGACCTTCACGAAGTCCGCAAGGCCGTCGCCGTTGACGTCCTCGAGGAGCGCCGGATCGTCCCCGAACATCCCGATGAGGGGGCCGTTCGACATCGGGACGTGCTGATCCTGGCCGAAGGTTCCTGCCGGGCATCCCATGGGATCGCCGGTGCCCCAGAAGCCGTTGCCTCGTCCCGGCCAGTAGCGAATGTCCCCGAAACGAGCGCGAACGATGTCGGGGAATCCGTCGCCGTTCATGTCGGCGACACGAACGTCGGGATCGCTGAAGCGAATAGGGAGCGCGCTCCAAGGGATGCACGTTCGCAACGGCTCGGTGGAGATGCTTGCAGTCGTCGGGCCGGTCCACGACGCGCTGCCGTACTGACCGTCACCACCAGGGTAGCGGCCGAGCGAGAGGAACGTATGGACCTCGGTGGCGGCCGTGTAGACGACGTCGACGAGCCCGTCGGCGTTCACGTCCATCAGGCGGATGTTTTCGTTGCGACCCGCGAAGTCAATCTTCGGGCTCTGTAGCGACGACGTCGTCACGACACGCCCTTGCCATGCCCACGTACCGTCGGGCCTCCGACGAGGCGCGTAGACGGAGTACGTTTTCGTCAGAGGCATGTGGAGAAGGTTGACGGTGCCGTCTCCGTCGACGTCGTGGCTGGAGAGGTTCGGGTTGCTGAACTTGATCACGTTGGCGTCGGCGCCAAGCACGCCGTCGACGGCCATCACTTTGAAGGGCGCAAAGGCCGAGCCCTTGTTGAAGAAGACGCCGTGGCCATGGTCGTAACGCGCCGGATCAGTCACCACGACGTCGGGCAGGCCATCCGAGTCGATGTCCGCGAGGTCCGTCAGGGCCTCGTCGATGGAATGCGGTGGACTCGCGGAGATCGTGTGAATTCGCTCGTCGAAGCCTTCGTAGCCGGGCAAGTCCGCGCTCGCCGTGGAGCCGTCGATGCGGAACGGCGCGACGTGCTGGTATGCAAGAGTCAGCGTCGGCAGCCGGGGGCAGCTTGTCGGCGGGAGGAGGCCTGCCGCGCCGCTCTCCGGCACGGGCTCCGCGCAGCGGCCTTCCATCTGCACGCCGGTAAGGAGGGAGACGTGCGAGGTTGCGTCGTACGAGAGGTGGTACCGGCGCAGGAGCTGCCGCGCGCTCGCCTGGAAGTCGTAGCTCGTGACGTCCACCCCCTGAAGCCGTTGCGTCACGTCCGCGCGCCAACCCCGGCGGTAGGACGTCGTGACGTCGGGACGCGCTTCGTACCGGAGATGGGTGTGGTGTGCGTAGCTCGAGACGGGCGCGGTCGCGGCATTGGCCGCGGGAGGCGTGTCGTAGATATCGACGAGGTACGTCGTGCCGGCGACCGTCTCGTACTTGTATTGCACGAGATTGAGCGGCTGGGGCGACTGCGATCCCGACGGGTTTGCGTTGCCCATCGCATCGTACGTCCGAACTACGTGCCACGCGTAGATCCGCGAAGGCGCCGAAGGATCGACTTCGAGTCCGCTCGCATCATTGGAGCCATCGAGCGGGACCCCGAGCTCCATCGAGATCCCGTCCTTGCTTTGAACGCGCCACGTCCGATGGTCCGGCGACCAGAAGTAACGAAGAAAGGATCCCTCGACGCGCGCGCGAAAGTACTGCCAACCGGACGCCCACGCTGGCATCACCTCGCCGGGCTCGGCTTCTGTACACGCGGTACCGCTGACGAGGCAGATCGGCACGAGCTCGTCAGCCCCCGAGACGAATCGATCCTGCTCGGGATGCCACGGTCCTGCCGGTGTCGGATCTTGATACTTCGGAACGCCCCGATCGATCTGACGCGAGATCGTCGGCGCTCCGAACCCCCAGCCAACACCCGCGAGCCCATGCCCGCCCGCGGAGCTGTACGAGAGTGCGAGAGATGGCTGGGCACCGCCACGCGCCGCCGGAAGCTCGAAAGGAATCTGGTAACGCGCAATTCCGGTCGAGAGCTCCGCGGAGAAGCTCTCGCCCATACCGCGAACCTTACCTGCGCCCTGCGGAAGCGAGAGCTGCGGCCCAGCCGGAGCTCTCTTCGAGCCTGGGGCTTGCCCTTGCGGCGCAGGAGGCTGCGTCATCGGACTCGCCGGCGGCACGGACGAAGCCTCGACGGCGGGACCTCCCGGCAGCAGAGCTGTACGCTCCTGGCCGATCGTCCTGAACACGTCGTCCCAGGTGAGGGCTCGGTCCCGCGCAGCCGGTTCGGGCTCGTTCACGCGAGCATCGAACACGGGGTCCGATGAGGCCGGTCCCGCCGATTCGCGCTCCTGACCGACGACGTGCCACTGCTGCACGCGCGCGACTTCCACGTCCACGTTGACCGGCTCGTGTCCGTGCTCGTGCGCAAGTGCAACGCGCGGAACGAACGTCGCGAGAAAGGACACTAGGGTGAGCATCGAAAGAGGAGCAGCACTCTTTCGCATCCCATGAAGATGCATGGTCGTTCCTCGAAGATCACTCGCGTTCGCGTTGCTTCCGTGTTCCCCCGCCAATGCTCTGCACAGGAGCTGGTCAGGGAGCGGCCCCAAACCCAACGCGAGCCCATTGATGCAGCTTCGCGTTGTCGCTCGCGGAGATGCCCCCAAAGGCGACGATGACTGCTCCGATGTCAGCGTCGGCGCCGAACCCGGAGTAAAATCCGGATCCGCCAATCGACGACCACGTTGGATTGCTGGAGTAACTGATCACGACATCTGCACCGAGTTGCGCCGTACCGACGTACGCTTTCGCGGTGCTGCCGGCATGAGTCCAGCCAACGAGGAACGTCTGACCAGTGTTGAGCGCGGAGCCACGGTTCCCGAATTGAGAGCCCGTTGAGAATGTATAGATATCGAGGCCGTCGCCGTACATGCCCCAGCCGTTGTATCCGGTCCCGTTCGACACAACGTTGCGTGCGACCCCGTACGTCGTGCGGCTGGTGGAGTTGCCCGTCCACTTTCCAACCCAGAAAACAGAGTTGCTCCCTGGAAGGTTGCGCGCAGTGCCAGCGTGCGTATTGCTTCCCGCCCCGTATCGGACGCCGGGCACCCCTGGACGGAACGCATCTTGGATACGAGTGGGTACACCGGTAGCCGCGTAGGCCTGACCGCGACTCTGCTCTTGCCAGGCCGTAACCGTGGAGCCCGATAGCGTGAGGCCCTTCCGCGAATCGAAGTAACCGTCAATCCCGGTGATCTGGTTCGGACTCCACGCTTCGATCGTGAGCGTATTGCTCATTCCGCTCGCTGTGGTGACCACGACGTCGTGGGTACCGGCCGCCTTCGCCGGCATCACGAACGTGATGCTCGTGGCGCTGTTTGCCGTGATCGTCGCCACGGTCCCACCGATGGTGCATGACGTGGCGCCACCAAGACTCGTCCCCGTGATCGTGATCGAGTCTCCCCCGGCCGTGTCGGCCAGGTTGTAATCGAGCGCCATCAACGTTGGGGAATCGGAAGTCTCCGGCGGAGGATCACCCTGCCCCTGCTGGCCCTGTTTTACCCAGTAGGTGCTTCGCGCAAGTACCTGGATGCGGTCGATACGATCGAGGCGGACGTCGGGCGTCACCTCTAGCTCGAGACGGTATGCACCGCCGATCGGGCGCCCCGCGAACTCCGTGCGAGCCACGTTGGCGACATAGGGTTTCGCGAAGCCGTTGCCGGTAGGATCCAGCCACTGTTCCGCGGCGAGCCCCTTACCACCTTCGATGGCGCCAACTGGAACCCCCAACGAGCGCCACTGCTCGTCATAGTTCGTCACCCAAGCTGGGCCGACATGCGTGAGATTGTACCGGAGATACGCGTTCGCGTAGCACCCGTTCGGATCCGGCGATCTGCTGCAGTCGCGCACCCCAGTACCGACGAGGTTGACGGCGAGCTGCACCCAGCGAGCGTTGTGGCGCTTGGCGTAAGGCTCCTCGGCGACATTGCCATAGAGCCGGCCCCAGGGGTCGAGCGAGAAGCTCACTCGCGCGCGCCTCGGCGAACTGCCACCGCAGAGGGTGGAGATCGATGCGTCACGGGTTTCCGGACGAAGCCCGGGGTGCTGGACCCAGCCGCCCGTCGGACAGAGGAACTCCCATGCGCCGACGTCGCCGGAAAGCACTCGCTGGGCTGCGCCATCGATCACGACGTCCTTGCGAACGTCCGGCCCCGGCACGTGGAACAGGTCGTCATCGTTGTGCGCGACCGCGGTTGGTCGTGCCACGGCGTATCCGTTGACGAAGCGGTCGAGGTTACCCACGTAATCGACTAGGCGATTCGGGTAAATTCCGTTCCCGTTCTGCGGGATCGCGGTCAGTCCTACGGAGGCCGGCGCGGCGAGATCGTACTCGTAGATCTCGTCGGCCCATGTTCCCGGTGCCGCAACGAAGGGCTCGTCACCTCGCATTTCGGAAAGGTCGATGACATATCGCGCTTCGATGGCACGACGCGCCGCGACCGCGTAGCGCCGCGTGCTCTCGAGCAGCGCACGCGCTCGCCAGACGTCATAGCTGTGATACCGGCGGTATGTCCTGAACTTCGTCTCGAGAGCGTCGATCGCAAGCGACGCTTCGACCTCCGCACTCGCCTTGGCGAGCTCCGTCTGCTGTAGCGTCATGGCGAGCTCTGCGCCTGCAGTCTGGAGCGCGGACGCGGCCTCCAAGAACTGACTCGTTTGCGAGGCCATCCACGCCCACGACTGGCTAACGACCGCGGCGAATCTTGCGTCCGCTGGCCCCATCGCGATTTGTGCACGGTCACATGCTTGGTGCTGGGCAATGTAGGCCCCGGTCGACCAATTATACTGTGGCTCCTTCGGCGGCGCGAAGTAGCCCTCCTTTGGTGGGCCGAACGCAGGCCTCCTAACTGGATAGCTGAAGCCACTAAAGTAGGCGTCGCTCATCGCCTTGTCGCTGCACTCGTACGCCATGAGGGCGTTCGCCTGGGCGAGCTCCGCCTCGGCGACCGCGATCTGCCGTTGGTGAGATTCGATCCCGATGTGTGTGTCGCTCCCGACCTCGTGTAGCCTGCGCAGTGCTGTCCACTGCTGGATGAGGACCTTCTGCAGCGTTCCGCCCCTGTATTCATTGAATGCCGGCGGCGACTGGTCGAAGACGTGATCGCGCACGGCTCGCGCAAGGCGCACGGTCTGTGGCACCCCTCTAGTCCGCAGCTCCCGTCCGGCGAGGCATAGGTACCCACTCGTGCAACCCGGCTTCGGAATGTAGCTTTCCGTCGCGAAGTCGGAAGTGCTCGTATCGCAGTTCGGCTCCGCGTCGCCGCAGAGGGCGCGCTGCTCCAGGCGTGTGATCTCCGTGGCTTTCCGCTGTGCAGTCGCGAGCGCCACGTCGTCGGCTTGCTCTTTCAGGAGCTCCTCGATCGCGTTTCTGACCGCGTTCGTGGCGTCGTCAGCCGCGGCGCGCGCGTTCCGAAGATACGTGGCGACGGAATCGTCGGCGCTGGCGCCCAAGCTCGGATCGAACGGCGGGATCCAGTCGGTCGAAAAACCAAACGCGTCGTACGCCGGTTTCGACCAGTCATTCGCGAGCGTCGCCCACGCACGAGCGGCCATCTGCCCGAGCACACCACCGTACGCGATGAATTGACCATCGTCGGGCAGGCCGACGAGCGCGCTCGTGGTCCCATTGCCTACGGGCCGCGAGCGAATGTCCACGCCGAGCACCAACCGCTGCGCGAGGAGCTGATATTCTGATTGACCGTTCGCGGTTCGCTTCAAGAAGACGCTGAACGCCCGGCCCTCGTGCCGCGTAGTGCTCGACCAAGAGCTCGGCGTGGTCCGCAGGTCGACTGTGACGTCGCGCTGCGTTGCGAGAGTCCCGAGCGTCGTCGGCGCAGGGAGCTGGACTTCGACGCGCGCCGTCGAGTTGAGGAGCGTCGCAGGAGTCGCTCCTTTGAACGAGCTGTAACTCGAGTCGAGTGCGGCTGCGCTCTCAATTCCACCTTGGAATGGAACGACGACGAGAGAAACCGGCGCGTCGAAGAACGCATCATTCGCGTCCGCGCGGATGCTGATCTCCCACTTCGCGGTCGTGCCGTCTAGAGCAGTCGTTTGGACGATCGTCGGGCACGCCTTCACCGTGGCCGGCGGCGGATCAAAGTCATCGCACGACCGATAAAGATTCTGTACGCCAGTTGAAGGCCGAATGCTGATCGACCGCTCGCCAATGGCTGCTCCGATAGCCGCAAGTGCGCGCGGCGCATTCGCAAGATAATTCGCTTTTATCGCGGAGCTTCCGCCTCGCAGCGCGTCATCGAGAAGATTACGCGTTGCAGCGAGCGCGCTCATCGAGCCAAGGTTCTTGACGACGCTTCCTTGGTTGAAGCCCTGCGATTTAGGGACATTGTACTTGTCGAAGGATCGCGGCAGGAAATACGGGCTGTTGTATGTGTAGAGCGGAGCACGCTCGGGATTGCCGAGAGGAACAACTGCAAAGTTCGGATCGAGGCGATACCACGTCCCCGTGCCCTGCCCAGGCAGACGCGCCGCCAATTCCGCCGGCGTCAGTGTGCGACTCGCGCCCGTTACATGCATCGCGCCTTCCAGCTCGAGCAGCATCTGGGGTTGCGCCGGCTCGTCGAGCTTGAAGGGGTTGGTCTCGCTCAGCACTGGCACGATGTCCGCCAGCATTTCAACGAGCGTCGTCGCGTGCTCGGGTCGGATGCCGTACTTCTTCCAGAGTAGCGACTTCGCATACTCGGCCGGCGAAGGCATCGTTGGATCGTTCACGGCGACCACGCAGGTCGTGGTTGTCTTCTTGCACTCTTCCGTCCGAAGCCACGACTCGACGAGCGCCCATACCTGCGGCGCACTGCGGTCGACGTCCACGCGGCGGTACGTCAGCGTATCGAGCACTCCCGAAAACGTATGTGAGAAGTCCGCGTTCAGCTCGCGGAGGTATAGTGCGTCGGCATTGCGAGCGAGCGCGAGGAGCTGGCTCACGTGCGGGTCGCCGGTGGTCGTCCTTGCGTATTTCTGCCAGGTAAGGAGCGGAGTAAGTGTGTTCGGCCAGAACCACTCGCCACCTCCTCCCTCCGTCCATGCGCTTTCCCACGGCACCGACACTTCACGGTGGTCTAGGTCAACCAGCTTAAGATCTGGCTGCTGCGAGAGATCGACTTCGGCCGTCACGAACGTCTCACGCATCGGATTGCCGCCATACAGCAGCGCAAGCAGTCGCTGTCGCCAACTTCCGGCGCCGAAGTCTGTTTCTGCATTGTTGGTCGGTGTTCCGCCGCGCCCCACGCGCGCCGAGGCGCTGCGCCAAAGCAAGTCCGCGAGCTCGCGCGTCGCGTAGATATGGAGCTGTACCGCCGCGGCGAGGTCCTCACCCATCTCACGTAGTGGCCAAGCGGCTTCGGCCTGCTTCGACCAGTGCATGAGCGTGATGAATGCCTGGTACGGGCTCGAAGGACCACCAGAGCGGTCGTCGGGATTGGTGAACACGCGCGCGAGGAGTGCGTATTGCACCATCGCGATCTGCGCGCGTTCTCTGATCACTTCGAGCAACTGCCGCAGATCAGCGGCGCTCAAGAACAGGCTATCGGCCGACGCGACATTCTCGCGTAGGCGCTGCGCCATGCAAAGATTGACCTCGGCGATATCGACCTCCTTCTGGGCGGCGGCGATTGCGCCGTTGAGGATGGGGATCGACGCAGCCGTCGACTGAAGCGCTGTGAATGAGCTCGAGGCTAGGGTGTGTCCCGTCTTGGTGTTGTCGTAGAAGCGCACGACCGACGGAAGACCGGTGCTCGTGTCGACGTTGCACGATGAGATTTGACGTTGCCGCGCCCAACGCTTCATCGGCGACGGACACGCGCCCACGCTCGTGCCACAACCGTTGATCGTGAACGTCGACTGCGGCAAGCTCGAGAAGACGTTGGGACATTCGCTCTGCGTGATGTAGGCCTCGAGGTATTCCTGATACGCGTCGGTCGCGAACTCGGCGGTCGAGACGGAAGTATTCGCTCGGGGAACGTGCGCACCGCACTGAGCCCACGCGTCCGCAGCCATCAGATCGACAATCGTCCCGGGCCAGCGGGGCAGCGCGTGGTTGTTCGAGTCATATTGGATAATCCCGTTCACGGAAGCGACCGGATAGGGAGTCGAGCTGGGGCCGACCTCGAGTGCCGTCGACGTGGACCCCACGCGCTCAGAGCTGTCCAGGACGTCCGTGGGCGCGGCGCATGCGGTGAAAACCGCCATGGCGAGCGTGGTGACGAACGCGAGAATTCGCTTGCTCATTTCGACTCTCCGGGGAAAGCGCAACGGAAGGCGTAGGCGTGCGGACTTTGTTCGCCGTGGTCGGTGCCGACGGAGTCCAGTGGCGCGACGCTATCGATCGCGCCTGGCCGTACGCCGTACGCAACGCAGGCCGCGAAAGGCGCTGCGCATGTCGACACTGGCGAGTCGACTGACGTCGCGATGAGCTCGCCGGGAGCGAGTAGAACGTCTTCGACGCCGAACGGCGACGCGGCCGCAAGGTGGCCTCCGACGCCGAAGCTCGGGTCGAGGGACTTGTTACACCGCGCGGCCCCCCTCGATGGGGTGACGTCAGGGCGCTGATCGCAGCCCGGCAGCGCGTTTCCCCACGCGAAGCGCGCGACGTCGCGCCCACGGGCCGCGGTGATCCACTGGATGATGTTTGGAAGTACGCCGCCAACCCAGCTGCAGTACGCCTGCGCTTGCGGGATCCCGACGCAAGTCACCGGAAGCGCATCGGCGCTGTCGAGATCGTATGTGGGCCCGCGCAGAGCGTGACGCGGTCCGTCAGCGAGGCATACGTTCTCCATCGGGACGGAGCACGCCCCCGCGTCGACACATTGTTTGTATTGACCAACTGTAATCGGATGCTTCGTCAGCCGGAACGCACTGACATCAATGGGCTTCCGGTCGCGTGACGTGAAGAAGCCGTACGTGGTCGTACCTCGATCAATCGCGACCTGCTCGGGAATCTGGTCCGGCCGCGCGCGCCGGGGCCCGCCGCGCGAGGCGTCATCGCACGCGCCCGTTCCTGCAACGATCGCGGAGATGCAAGGAATGAGAATGGCTCTCAGCGCGCTGGTCGAGATAACACGATGAGTCATTGCGAGTGATCTCCGGTTTACGGGCATCCGTCCGAGGTTTCTTCGAAGATGACGTTGGCAGCGGGCAGCAACATCGCCTGCGCTATGCGCGTTCGCCCCCTAACTAGGGGCATTCGATCGACATCGTTCGAGGTGCCGAACAACGGGCGGTTGCCGGAACCGAGCGAGCACGATCGCCGAGCGGATGCGCCGCGGCGCGCGGGAAGCGGATTCTGCGGTCCGCCGCGGCGAACTCGCCGGCACTCCAAGCGAGCTCTTTTCCCTTGGCGCGCAGACGCCGTCTGACGACGCCGCGAACACGCATCCATTCGTTACGAGGGAGTACGCGTCCGCTTGCGCCACTCTCGCTTTCGATGATCAGTGCCTTGCAGCTCACGACACCGTCGGTCGACTCGACTGGCTCGTAGACAGCTCTCGAGGCTGCGTCGCCGCGAAGGACCGTGCGTCCACGATCCCCCCGTACACGGAAAGCCAAGACCGCATTTCGCCCGCCCCTGCCCATTGCCCGCTTCCCCGTGCGCACATTCTCGGCGCGCACCTTCAGTGCAAACGTCCAGTTACGCTGACAAGTGCGCGGCGCAAGGGACGTGTGACTTGACCCAGCGCTCACTAGTCCAGCGACTATCGCCACACAAGTGAAAAACGACTATATTGATTTCTTCGACGAAGTCGCGACGCAACTCGCTACCGACGTCAAATGCGCTCGGATGCCCCATGGGTGAAGGGCTCCGTAGTGCACAGCACGCAGCGCGATTGACGCCTCCATCAGCGACAACGAGTCACGTTCCCGGGGCCCTACCGACGCCCGATGTGCGGTAATTCGTCGGAAATCCTCATTTCCGGTGGAGGCACCGGCGTTCCTCCCAGGCGGTCAGGAATTTCTTAGTGGCGCTGGTGGTGGACGCGCATTGCGCGCCCCCTCCGCTTCGCGACTCCTGGCGCGTCGACCTGAATCCGTCGGTCTAGCGCTTCGGTGCCTTCGGCGAGGCGACATTCTCGCGCCTCCGCGCAGCAGCGCGCACGAGTCCGACGCGTCGTTGAGGCACCGTGAAGAGGCGATTTCGCTCGACGAGTGCTTCCGCTGTCTCGACGCTCCGTCGTCCCCGACTGGGCCTTTGCATTCGTGGTCGCGAACAGGACGACGTTCGCGCCTTCCAAATCGGAGCGCGTCAGTAGCAGAGCAGCTCGCCGCGGATGTGGCAGTCGCCGCCGTTCTTGTCATGCTCCGAGCACCCCACCGTGACGCGCCCTGCAGTCGCCGGGGGCATCAGGAGGTTCGACTGACCGGAGCGCAGATCCACCGAATCGAGGCGGCAGTGACCGTCCGAGGGGATGTCCGACGGCCTGAGGACGGAGAGGGTGTTCCAC
>JAEXCN010000081.1 GCA_023402175.1 Pseudomonadota bacterium
CCGGTCTCCAAAGTGGGCGTTGGTGAGATCGTGGTCGATAGTTCTCGAGGCGACTGGCGCTTTCACGTCGCCCTTTGATCACTCGGGCAGCGAGTTTGCAAGTGAAGATGTGTAGGATCGTGAGGCACTGCTCGCCGTCGCGCTCGAAGACCTGTCGCCGCACCTCCCTCGGGATGTGCCGTCGCCGAGCCGGCTCCACCGCGCCGTCTCCGCGCTGCTTCGCGCCCGTGCCCTGCGCGGGTAGCACGGCATCGTTCGTCGTCGCGTGCGCGTTCGCGTCCGCGCGAACGGCCGATGCGCCGGCCGGGGACGAGCCCGTGAGTGAATCCGTGATCGCGACCGCGCTCGCATCCGGGCGCGCGTCGGGAGGGGCCGCGTGAACGGCCGAGGCGGCCGCTCGTGACGAGGTGGTGATCGAATGTTGGATCGCGATCCCGTCCGCATTCGTTCGTGCATCGGGCTCGTCCGAGCGAACGGCTGGCGGCGAAGCGGCGTCCGAATGTTGGGTCGCGATCCGCTGCGCATCCGTTCGTGCGTCGGGGTCGTCCGTGCGCAGCCCTGCATCGACGCGTCGATCGGACGCGTTCGTCGCAGCATGCTCGGAGGCGAGCATCTCCGGATCGGCGGGCTTCACTCTCCTCGGACGGGAAACTTTCCCGAGCCGCTCTCGTTCGAGCTTGGCGAGCAGCAGATCGAGCGAGGCGTCGAGGATGATCTCGAGACTGCCGGCCGGGTTCCGGTGGCGCATCAGATCCTTGATGCGTTCGAGCTTCGCCGCGATGTCGGCGGACACGGTGAGCTCGATGCGATACCGGGTTGCCGAGAGTGGCTCGACTCTTGGGCGCATTTCGGCACCGCTCGAAGCTGCCGATGACGACGCGACCGATTCCGATGCGTGCGGAAGCACGACCGGCAGCGGCGCTTGTGGCGCGACGGGCTCGATGCTCGCGGGCACGTCGGGGCGTGGGCACCGCGCAGCGATCATCGCTTGGACCTCCTGCGTGCGCTTGCCGATCGCTTCGCGGAGGAGCTCTTCGTGGTTCTCCTCCGTGAGATGATCGCGAAGCACGTAGACGGCACTCAAATGAACTTTTCCGCATTCGAGCAACGCGAGGGCGGGCGGAAACTGCCGAACGACGCGCGCCACGGCGATCCGCCGGTGAGCTTCTCCTTCGCTCATTCCGAGCTTTCGAATGCAGAAATCCCATATCGAGGAGCATGCATACTGCCGATCGAGCCTTCGGGCGTCGACCTCTCCGAGATACTCGAGGAGCCGCGCCTGCCAGACGTGTCCCTTGCCGACATGCGCGCCCAGTCGAGCGAGCAGCTCGTCGTTCGTGAGGTCCCCCAGCTTCTGCATGAATCGCTTCTAACACGCAGATTTTGGGCTCACGGAGGAGCCCTACTGCGCACGAACGACGGCGGGAGCACCTCGCGAGACCTCCGGTGCGCGAACGCGAAGCAGGGCGCAGCTGGCTGCGCGTACGCCCCAGTCTTTTGATGTCCCGTGCTCTCGAGAGCACTCGCGCTTTCTGGGTCGTCAAGTGCGAAATCATAAATCGTCCTGGTGAATCCATCTCTCCGCGAAATCGCGCCGAATTCGCCCTACGCCGAACGGAGCCGAGTTCGCCCTTCGACGAACGGCGCCGGATTCGCCCTACGTCGAACGGCGGCACGTTCGGCGCTCCGCTCAGTCTCTGCGCTACGCCAGCGAAGCGTCACGCCCCCGGATCAACCGACCGCGGACAAAGCCGTGCTCGGGTCTGCTCGTCGCTGCAGTAGTGAGCGCTCGGCAGCGGAGCGCACGCTTTCGACCGAGCGACCGCGCCCGCGGAGGTGGAACGAGCGGCTGGCGCATCGATTGCCTCGAGACCCCCAATCTGTCTCGAGGTGCAATCGATGTGACAGCCGCTCGTCCAGATCAAGGCGACGGGCACGGAGGGTCGCGGCGGCGTTGGAGCGTGCGGCCGCCTCGCAAGAAGAGCGCATCTCGCTGGTTCTTCTCGCTCCCGACCGCGTCAGGCGAACAAGCATGACGCCACGACGCGCCCACCGTCAGCACCGCTTCAAACGCGACACGCAGCCGTTCTCGCGCGACGGAGGCGGCAGCTCATCGCGACTGGCGATTCGCTGCACACCGTCGACAGCCGCTGCGCTGTCGACGCGCGCCGTACCCCGATGACGCCATCCCTCTCTGCCAATCTGAGAGATCGGAGCTGCCCCCGTCATTCTACGAGCAGCCCTCGACGCAGCGAATCAAAGCTCCGCTCTCGACGCCACGATCATCCCGCAGACGCCCGAGAACGTTCGTCGGGGGCCGGATACGCGATTGCCGAGCACGAGAAACCGAGGACACCCTCCTCACTGCAAATCCGAGCGATCGAAGCGGCAGGTCATTCGGCGAGCGAGCACCGATCGACGGCGGCGAACGCCACGTCGGTGTCTACAGACCGATCACCCGCGAGCGCATCGAGAAGGCCGCTGCGCCTCGGACTTCGCGCCCGACGACGCTCTCGAGGCGGCCGATCGTCGCGAACGAGCGAACGAAGGGCTTCGGGCGCGGTAGCTCCCCGACCATTACCAGCTCGACGCCGAGCGGGGGCATGAGCGCCAACACGCGTCGGCGCAGATCTACTTGCGACAGCTCAAGTAAGGTCACCGTCGCCCGACGCAGCGGTACTGCGGCGCAGCCTTCAGTGGGCTTCCGGGAGCCCGAGCTCCGTCGAGCATCGCGAACCTCGGGCGAGACGCTGGAGGTGAAGTCGAGCTGCCGGACGGCCCGGCGCTCCGCTCGTGGCCGATCATGCGCGCGTGCGTCAACTCGATGCCGTGAACGCGACAACGGCCGCTCCCGGGATGGGATGCGGCCGTCGTCGGGTTGCGAGCTGCGCTGAGGTCAGTCGAGCTTCACCGAGTAGACGAAGCTCGCCTTCGGCGCGCGCGTGATGCGCTCGGTGATCGTCGCGTGGAGCGGCTTCTTCTCGCCGGGCGCGCCGACGTGCTCCTTGATGAGGGCCTCGGCGCGGGCCTTGTTGCCCTGACCCTTGATCTGCGCGACCTCGGTCATGAGCGTCTTGATCGCCGCCGGCATCTTCGCGAGATCGAGCGAGAAGCAGCCCTTGTCCTTGCCGTTCGCGGCCATCTCTTCGGCCTTCCAGGCGACAGCGCCCTGCTTGATCAGCGACCCGAGCTGGATCGCGGCGAGCTGGCTGTAGTTCTTCGGGTGGTTGTTCTCGCCGTACATGCCGCGCGAGATGTGACCGAACGCCCAGAACATGTCGCGGACGTGAGCCCTGTCGGCCTCCTCGCGCGTGACCTGCTTCTTGTCGATCAGCCACTCGGTGAAATAGAGCGCGGCCGTCTGCGCCTTGAGCTCCTCGAGCGTGCTCGCGAGCGGGCCGCCGAAGGCTTCGCGATCGATCTTCCCGTTCACCTTGTACTGGTGCGCCGGACCTAGGTTGTGCGCGGCCTCGTGGAGTACCGTGCTCATGATCTGCGGCTCCTGGTCACTCGTCCACTTGGCCATCGCGTCCTTGCAGAACAGCGACTCGCCCTGCTCCTTCGACGTCGCGATGCTGTCCGGGTCCGTGTAGAAGTTCGTCATCGCCACGGTGCGCCCGCGGCCCTCGTTCGCGACGGGGCCGAAGTTCGGGAGCGACTGGCCGATCGTCGCGCCGAACGCCTTGCGAGAGTCACCCGCGTTGAGGGCGATGTCGACGAAGTCCGGCAGCTTGAAGCTGACCGAACGCGCGGTGTACGGCTTGCCGGCGAGCGCGGCGAGCGCGTTCTCCATCTCCGTCTTGAGCGGATCGAGCTTCTGCTGCCACTTGAGCGAGCCCTGGTTAATCAGGCCGAAGCTCACGTGGTAGAGCGCCTTCGTGCTGCACGGCTCGTCGTAGACCTCGTCGGGCGCGATGCGGAGGTAGTACTTCGAGTTCTTCGCATCCATCTTCGCCCACGCCTCGTCGGCGGGCCACCAGGCGTCGTCGCCGAACGCCTTCGCAGCGGCGCGCAGGTACTCCTGCATCGCGTGCTCGCTTCCACCCTCGAGCGCGTGCGCCGCGTCCTGGAGCTCCTTCTGGATCGCCTGGACCTCCGACGGCCACACCTCGTGGAACGGCTTCGCCACGAGCTTGCCGCTCGAATCCTTCACGACGGCGGTGAACGGATCGAGGAGCGCCTTGTCCTTCTCCTTCTTCTGGAGGTCGTCGCAGAACTTCGGGTTCGACGCGAGGAGATCGGCCGGATACAGGCCGGAGAGCTTCGTCTTCGGCATGTCGGCCGCGAGGAGCGCACCGCAGGCCGGATCGTTCTGGGTGAGCGGCGCTTCGCACTTCGGGCCCTGGCCGCGGAAGAAGAGCGTCTTGCTCGCGAGGTCGTCAGCCGGGACCTTCGCCGCGAGCTCGGTCACTGCCTGCTGCTTCGCGTAGAGCGCTTCGATGAGCTCCGACGCCTTCATGATCGACGCGACGAGCTTCTTGTCGCGCGCATCGGCCGACGAGAGGTCCGTCGCCACGAGCGTGACGCGACCCTGCGCGAGCTCCTTCTTCACGGCGGCGCGGCGGGCGTCGTCGCCCTTCCCGCCGGCTTCCTTCTGCTTCACGACGCGCTCGTAGGCCTCGTACATCTTCGGCGTGAACGCCCCGGCCTTTCCGTCCTTCGCGACGTAATCGGCAGTCGAAGCGCCACGGTCGAGTCCCCAGTAGACGGCGAGCTCGTCCGGGTCGAGCGCGCCGTCCTTGTTCTTGTCCTCCGTCCAGAAGAGCGGAAGGGCGAGCTCCGGCGCAAAGCGGTTGAACTCTGCACGCGTCAGCTTGTCGAGCTTGGGCCCGGGCGCGGCGGCGCCCTTCGCGGAGGCGCCGTTCTCGTGCGGAGCCGTAGCGACCTTCGGCTCGGGCTGGCCCTCCTTGTTCTCGCAGCCGATACCGGCGGCGGCGAGGAGAGGAGCAAACACGAGAGCGGCGAGGGGAAGTCGGGACGTGTTCATCGCCCGGGCTTCATCGCGCGCGCCCGCCCGGCCGTCAACCCGCGTGTGATCCGGGCCGAGGAGAACGGGCCACCGGCCTGGGCAGATCTCACGGCCGACGTGTCGCGCGGCGACGCGGCCACCGCGACGATGCCGGATCCGATACTCTGCGGCGAGAGAGCATCACGCTCGGCATCACCCACCGGGAGAGGAAGTCCCTTTGCGCTTGCCCATCGATGCGGAAGTGCGTGAGCGGGTCGACCGCCTCGAGCTGCCGTGGAACGAGTTCGGCATCGACCCGTATGGCATCTCGAAGGAGTACCTCGGCGCGTATTTCAGCGCGCTTCGGTTCTTCTACCGCCACTACTTCTCCGTCGAATCGCACGGCGTCCACCACGTCCCGAAGCGCGGGCGGGTGATGCTCGTCGGCAATCACTCCGGTGGATTCGCGCTCGACGGCATCATGGTCATTGGGTCCATGTTCTTCGAGATGGACCCGCCGCGCGTCGCGCAGGCGATGGCCGAGAAGTTCCTGCAGAAGGTGCCGTTCGCGTCGCAGATCTCGAGCCGGCTCGGACATCTGACCGGGCTGCCCGAGCACGCCGAGCGGCTCCTTGCGGACGAGCGCATGCTGATGGTCTTCCCGGAGGGCGTCCGCGGAACGGCCAAGCTCTATCGCGAGCGCTACTCGCTCGTGCAATTCGGTACCGGCTTCATGCGGCTCGCGCAGAAGATGCAGACGCCGATCGTGCCGTTCGCATTCATGGGCGGCGGCGAGGCGGTGCCGACGATCTCGAACGCCGTCACGCTCGGGAAGCTTGTCGGCCTGCCGTACATCCCGGTCACGCCCTGGCTCGTCGCGATGCCGATCCCGGCAAAGCTCGAGGTCTACTACTCCGAGCCGATGTTCTTCGAGGGCACCGGCTCCGAAGAGGACGAAGTCGTGCACGCGAACGTCGAGAAAGTGAAGGACCGGATCGCGAGCCTCATCGACATGGGCAAGAAGCGGCGTCGAGGTGAGCCATGAGGGTACTCGTCCCCGGCATCGCCGGTCGCCTCGGACGCATGCTCGCGGAGCGTCTGCTCGAGAAGGGGCACGACGTCATCGGAATCGATCGTCGTCCCTTCCGTGATGCACCTGCCGACATCGAGGTCCACCAGCTCGACATCCGCAAGCGCGCCGCCGAGGAAGTGTTCAGGCGCGTGCGCCCGCAAGCCGTCATCCACATGGCGACGGTGACCCATCTCGTGCACCAGAGCGAGGACCGCTACCGCATCAACCTCGGCGGGACGCGCGCGGTCTTCGAGCATTCGGCGGCGTACGGCGCCGAGCACGTCGTCTTCGTCGGTCGCCACACGTATTACGGAGCCGCTGCGGACTCGCCGCTCTTCCACGTCGAGGACGAGCCGCCGATGGGGCTCGCGTCGTTCCCCGAGCTCGCCGATCTCGTCGCGGCCGATCTCTATGCCGGCTCGGCGCTGTGGCGCCATCCGAGCTTCGCGACGAGCGTGCTCCGCATGGTCTACACGCTCGGGTCGACCGGGCACGGCACGCTCGCGACGTTCCTCCGCGGAGCTCGCGTTCCGACGATCCTCGGCTACGACCCGCTGTTCCACTTCATGCACGAGGAGGACGTCGTGAGCGCGCTCGTCACGACGCTCGATGCTCGGCCGCGTGGCGTATTCAACGTCGCCGGTCCGCAGCCCGTGCCGCTCTCGGTCATCATCAAGGAGACCGGACGGACGAACATCCCGGTGCCCGGTCCCATGCTCTCCGCTGCGCTCGGCCGTTTCGGCCTTCCGCGGCTGCCGCGCGGCGCGCTCGAACACATTCGCTACCCGATCACGGTCGATGCATCGTCGTTCAAGCGCGCGACCGGTTGGGCTCACGCGATCGACGAGAAGACGGCGATGCGTTCGTATCGAGACGCCTTTCCGCGTCCGAGCGCAGCGGACTGACTTCCGCACGCGCGTCGGGCACGGGGCGGTGCGACCGCGATCCAGCGAAGGACTGCACCTGAGGCATCGGCTCGGACGTGGATCGATGGACCCCCACGGTCGTGCCCGGGCCGACGCACGACGCGGACGGCGGTCTCGAAACCCTCGTCGTCCATGAGGACGTTCGGCTGGAGCAGCTGGATCGGGATTCGCATCTCATCGGGCTCAGCCGGCGGCGCACTCGTGCGCTGCCGCCGAGGAGCGCCTTGCACCACTACTCGAAGCGACCGCCACCTGCCGAACCACTGCTCCTCGGGACCGGTGACTTCGAGGCCGTCGGCTATCAGGGCATCCCGCCGCCGCCTCGCGCGCCGGTGTTCCATCGCTCGCTCACGCAGCAGCCGCAGGGCTACGGGTTCGGGCAGGGCGGTTATCCCGCGCACTACCCGCAGGTTCCCGCCGCACCGCATTCGTTGTCGCCCGTCGCGATGAATTCGGTCCGGCACGCGACGGGGACCGGCTCGCAGCGCGTGCAGCCGACGGTCGTCATCCGCTCGCGACCGAGCGTGAAGATGGGCATGTCGATCCTCGCTGCGGGAGCGCTCATCGGCGCGGTGTTCGGCGTCGGAATGCGTGCGCGCCAGAATGCGGCCGATGCTGCGTTCGCTGCGCAGCAACAGGAGCAAGAGCAGCAGCAGGCGTTCGCTGCGCCGCCGCCGCAAGCACCAGTCGCGCCGCAGGCGCCGGTCGCGCCGGTCGCGGTGAACCCCGCCGCCGGTCCGGCGATGCTGCCGCAAGCACCATCGGCGCTCCCGCCGAACGCCTACGCAGGCGTTCCGTTCGGCTCGCTCGTCGTCTCGCCGACGGCGACGCAGCAGCCTGCGGCGCCCGTTGCTGCGATGGCCGCGGCTCCTTCCGCTCATGCTCCTTCGCACGCTCCCGTTGCCGCGGCCGTCGTCGCGCCCGTTGCTGCTCCCGCAGCTCCGCCGGCACCGCCGACTGCGCAAAAGCCAGCGCCGCAGAAGCACGCCGTGGCGTGGGGCAAGCCCGCCGGCGGAGGCCATCCATCGCTGAGCGCGAAGGTGAGCTCGCCTCCGAAGGACAAGGACAAAGACGACGGCTACAGAGTCGCGTCTGCAGGGAACGACGACCCGCCGCCGAAGTCGTCGAAGCCGGCGAAGGAGGCAGCTCCGAAGGACGATCCGAAGGAGTCGAAGAAGGCGGAGCGGCCCGCGAAGGGCGGAAGCAAAGCGTCCGACGACGCGGACAAGGTGCTCAGGGCCGCGATGGGCGCGACGGAGAACACGCTCTGAGAGAGCCTCCAGGCTCCGGGCTCCGGATCGAGAAGAACCCGTGTCAGCGGCGGTCGCCGACCTCGACGCTGTAGCTCACTTGCGCGACTTGCTCGCCGACGCCGAGCGCCGTCCCGAGCAGCGGCGGCGGGGCGGAGTTCTCGAGCACGAGGTAATACGTCCCCGGGTTGACCGGGAAGCCGAGGTCCGCCACACCCGGTGCGATCGGTCCCTGTCCGACGAGCACCCCCGGCGGCGGACCGAGCGGCTGCGCGCTCTCGTACTGCCGGCGCCAGTTCTCGCCGACGGATCGCTCGACGAGCGCGTACGTGATCGGCGAAGCCGCCACGCGAGCATGGAAGTAGAGCGCGGCGTCTTTCTGCGCGACTTCGAATGGACCGAGGAACTCGCGCGCGACCGTGTAGACATTCACGACGTCGCTCGCGAGGACCACGCGTCCTTCACCCGCCTTGAACTGGCGTTTCGGCTTTTCGGGCGGGTCGAGATGACCCATCGCAAAGTCGTCGCCGTCGTCCTGTCGAACGACGGTGAAGCCGCGACCGATCTCGCTCGCGACGAGGCCGTTGCCGATCACGGTCGCGACGTTTCCGACCGGCGTCTGCGTCGCGAGGTTCACGACCGGGTTCTCGACGCCGAGGATGCGCAGGTCCGGCGGTGCGATGAATCGGCTGAACTTGCCCCAGACGTACATCGCGTCTTTCTCGAGCCGGAAGTCGGGGAGGTATTCGACGCCCATCCCGACGTAGAAGCCGACGCGTCTCGTGAACGGCAGGAGGACGTAACCCGTGCCCGAGGCCGTCATCACGATCGCCTTTCGCGCGTCGTCGACCTGGATGTGGCACTGGCTCGGGAAGAAACGACCGACGCTCGCGGGGCCGAGCTGCGGCAGCTTCAGTGGCACGCCGCGCTTCAGCATCTCGGGGCAGATCTTCGACGCGCCGAAGCTCGAGAAGAGCCACCAACGCAGCTCCGGGCTCGCGTTGACGGCGCTCCGCGTGCACGGGCAGCCGACGCCCGCGATCGCGAGCGTGAGGACAATCAGGAGGAGAAAGGCGCGGCGCACGGCGAACGAAGGCTACTCCACCATCATGGCCATGGCGCGATCACTTCGGTGGGGTCGTCGGCGCGCACGTCGACACGCCTGCGCCGACGATCCGGAAGCCGCCGACATCGGGCTTCACGACTTCGATCTTCCCGTCGCTGCTCGTGCGGAGCTGTGTCACGCGTGAAGGGCTCAGCCCATCCGACGTGTAGAACCAGAAATCGCCGCCCCAGAACGAAAAGGCCCACGCGTTTCCGGTGCTCACGCCCTGGAGCGACTTGTCGCCGGACGTCGAGCCTTTCGACTTGTCGATCTCGGCGAGCGTTGCGTTGGGCTGCGTCGTGAAGAACCCGAAGAGCCGCCCGTCTCCGGTGCCGGTGAGCTCGGCGCCCTGACCGGCGAGCCTGCCGGAGTAGTCGCCCAGCATCGTGAGCTTCATCGTCTTCAGGTCGATCTTGCCGAGCCCGCGGCCGCCTCCGCCTCCGAAGGAGTCGAGCCCGGAGATGTACAGCGTCTCGTCCGGCGATCCCTGCGCGTTGGTCGAGAACGCCATCCCGAACCTGAGGAAGCCAGCCTGCCCCGGCGCGAAGCTCGTCGCCGAGCAGCTGGCGTCCGTCGTGCTCACCTTGAAGAGCGCGCCGTCGCTGTAGTTCACCCACGCGGTCCCCTGACGATCGACGGCCATCGAGTTCGGCGTGGCGAAGCCGCTCGTCGGGCAGTCGAGGCGTCCGACCTTCACGAACGATCCGGTGTTGGGGGTGAAGCTATGGAGGTCGTTTTCCTGCGAGAGGACGTAGACCAGGCGCGCCGCATCGGAGCAACCGTCTCCGGACAGCTCGTTGCCGCCGTCGGTGCCAAATCCGCCGTTCGATCCGAACCTTCCCGAGGAGCTGCCGTTCTCGGTGTCGAAGCCGGACTTCGGTTCCGAGCTGCACGCCGCTAGCAGCGCGACGGCGAAGGCAGCAGCTCCGGTCCGCATCCCCCAACCAGCCTGCAAGCGCCGGGCGCGCCGTTCGTTCGACATGGTGCTCGAACGATTAGCAAATGGTGCGCGGAGACACGGCATCCTGGTGCTCTTCCGCACCGAGCTGTCGCCTCGATCGCGAAGCTCGAGGACGAGCCCCTGCAGAGCTCCTGGCCGCGTTCTCGAGGACGGGAACGACTGTCCGCAGCTCGGCCGGGCTGATATGCTCGACGCTGATGCACGCGTCGTCCGATCCCCGCACAGCAGCGCTACAGCGCGTCGGGCAGACGCTCAACAACAAGTGGCACATCGACCGTCTCGTCGACGTCGGTGGAATGGCCGCGGTCTATCAGGCCACGCATCGGAACGGGAAGAAGGTGGCCATCAAGATGCTCCACCCGTTCATCGCGACGCATGCGGACGTGCGTGAGCGCTTCCTCCGCGAAGGCTACGTCGCGAACCAGGTCGAGCATCCGGGAGCGGTAAGCATCCTCGACGACGACGTGACCGCCGACGGAGCTCCCTTCCTCGTAATGGAGCTCCTCGAAGGAGAGTCGCTCGACGGCTGGATGGCGCGCGTCGGGGAAATCCTCCCGCTCGCCGACGTCCTCGCAGTCGCCGATCAAGTGCTCGACACGCTGTCGGCGTTTCATTCGCGCCACGTCATCCATCGCGACATCAAGCCGGGGAACTTGTTCGTGACGAAGACGGGGATCGTGAAGGTCCTCGACTTCGGGCTCGCGCGCCTCCGCGATCCGCGAATCGGCGGTGCGCCGACGGCATCGGGCATCGTCCTCGGAACCGCTTCGTACATGCCGCCGGAGCAGGCGCAGGGGAAGAGCGATCAGATCGATGCGCGTTCCGACATCTTCGCGGTCGGCGCCGTCATGTTCCGTGCGCTCACGGGCCGTCCAATCCACGACGGCCGCACTCCGACGGATCGCCTCTTCCAGGCGATGAAGGACCGCGCGCCTTCACTCGGTGTGGTCGCGCCTCACATGCCGATGTGGGTCGTCGGCGTCGTCGACAAGGCGCTCGCCTTCAAGAAAGAAGATCGCTTCGCGTCCGCGTCGGACATGCGCATCGCGGTTCGCTCGACGTTCGCTCAGCTTCGCGAAGAAGCGGCACGTATCCGCCCATCGCTGAACCCGCCGGCGACGATCGAGATCGATCCGTCGCGCGAGGTCAGCGCTCTCTTCGACGCGATGCTCGAGCCGAGCATCATCGTCGACGTCAGCTTCCCGGGCACGCGGATCGACTGAGCCTCGACGGCTTGTGTCCTAGTTCAGTGAGCCAGGACACAGCCTCGTGAGGTGACCGCGCAACGGAGCGCCATGGCGCCCGCCGAGCTTCTCGATCGCGATACCAGCCGCACGATGAGGGAAGACTCGCCCGTGGGCGGCCGTATGAGCCGACCGGAGAGGATCTGACGATGCGCCCTGCACACCTTCTTGGTCTCGGTTTCCTTGCTCTTTCTGCGGCCTGTGCGGCTTCCGGTCGGACGCAGCCGATCGATCAGGTGGTGCCTGGAGAGGGCACCGGCACGAACGGGGAAGACGGTACGGTCCCCGAAGATCCGGCGAAGGCTCCGCCCCACGCGCTCGGCACGATCGTCCTCGGCGAGAGCCGCACCTCGGAGACCGGCGACTCGAGCCCGCTCATTTCCGCGTCGTTCGTCCCCGATGCGAAGCTCACCAAGTCGTGCACGAAGAAGGTCGGTGTTTGCGAGCTGGCCGAAGTCCCGAAGTGCATGACCGGCAGCGTCCAGGGATGTGGCGCTGGCGAGGTCTGCACCTTCGACGACGACTGCACCGCCAAGTGCGTGAAGACCTGCACGAAGGCATGCGGCGCTGGTGAGGCCTGTTACTTCACCGGAAAGAAGACCGGCTCCGGCACCGCCGCCCAGGAAGAGACGGCGTGCAAGAAGAAGGACCGCTTCGACGCCGGCGCGCTCGCATTCGCGGGGACGACGCAGTCGATCACGATGTTCCCGCCATACGCGATCACGCCGAACGGCAACGGGGCGCCCTTCATGGCCCGTAGCGAGATCCGCGTGCAGGCGACCGGCGGTTCGTCTGCCGGGTTCGAGAAGTTCGACGAGAAGTTCACCTCGACGACGTTCCTCGAGACGGACCCGCCGCTCCGCGAGATCCCGCGCAGCGAGATCTTCGGATCCGGTGCGGTCACGATCGGCTGGATCGCGGGCGAGGACACCGTCTACCTCACCGCGAGCGGTCCTGGCGGCGTCGCGAAATGTCCGGCCGACGACAAGGCCGGCTCGTTCGACCTGCCGCGCGCCGTCATCCGCGAAGTCTCCTCCGACAGCGAGGGCACGACCTCGGGCTCGCTCTCGATCTCGATCACGCGCGAGCGCCGCGAGGTCCGGAAGGACAAGAAGGCGTTCGGCGAGCTCTCCGGCGGACAGGTCGTCCAGCCGCAGGGTTGGCTCGAGCTCATCACGCGCTCGACGGAGACGCACAGCTTCGCGAGCTGCGGCAGCGGCCAGGCGCTCTGCGACGACCAGTGCATCAACCTGCAGAGCGATTCTGCGAACTGCGGTGCGTGCGGGAAGGTCTGCCCGTCGAGCTATTACTGCTCGGCCGGGACCTGCCGGTACTGATCGCGCTCCTCTTCCTCTTCGTCTTCCCCGCGGAGAACGAGCCCGAGGGCATCGACGTCGGACGCTCGGACGACGTCGCCCTCCACACGGGCGACCAGCCGCGTGACGATCGAGGCGAGCTCCGCGTCTTCACCGTCGAAGGAATATTCGACGAGACGCGCGAACGCGGCCGACTCGATCCCGATCGGCCGACCGAGGACGCGGAGACCTTCGCGAGCGAGGCGGTCGGCGACGATCGAGTGAAGGTCCTCCGGCCGTTCGCGCAGGCCTGCGAGGACGATGGGCTCGACATCCTCGAAACGGGCAGCGAGCTCCGGCGCGACGCGGTCCGTCGCGAGAAGCTCCTCGAGCGGCTGCGTCGTGCTGAGCGCCACGGAGATGTCGAGCGGCGAAGCTCGCTCCCATGGAGTACGCCGCTCGATGATGGCGCGCGCGACGAGGAACTGCACCTCACGCGGAAGCGCTGCACCGTCGACCAGAAATAGAAGACCGCGATCCGCGAGGGCGAGCGGGCTCGTGCGCGCGTCATTCCACCGAGCGACATCGTGCTCGCGGGATGACGTCCCGTCGACGACGACGAAGGGACCTAGCTTTCGAGGTCCGGAGAGATGTGCTCGCGCGACGTACGGCACCGGATCGATCCCGGCGCGCGCGACGATCACCGTCGGCGCGTCCTGGGCGATGCGCCGCTCGAGCGCGTCGTAGGCCATGCGCGAAGCGGCGGAGTAGATGCCGACGGTTGCCGGGCGCGCGAGCCTCGAGGCTGCGAGGGCGTGACGGCCGGCCTCGAGATCGATCGTGTGACGGAGCCGAGCGGCCTCGTCGTCGAGCGCGTCGATGCGCTCTTTCAGCTCGAGCTCGCGTCCGAGATGCCGTTCCCGCGCGCTCGCCGCCTGCGAGACGGCGACGAAGGCATCCGCGAGGAGCTTCGCCGCACGGACTTCCTCCAGCGTCATCTCCTCGGTGCGCGCACCCGCGGGGACGACGAGGAGCCCGTCGGGATCGTCCGAGTCCGCGATGACCGTCGCGAAGATCGCGTCCCGGTGATCGAGCCACGCGAGCAGCGGCCGCAGATCCGCACGTCGGACCTCGAGCGCGCGGAGCACGGACGTCCGCAGTGTGCCGTAGGGCTCGCCGAGCGCGACGTCGAAGATGCCTGCCGGGAGCTCGGCCGAGCGCTCCTGCAGGTACCCGGCGGCATTCACCGTGACGACGCGTGTAGGATGCAACAGCCACAGCTCCGGTGACGGCGCGGTCGTCGGCCCGAGCCCGACGGCGCACGCCTCGCGGATTCGGACGAGCGCGTGCGCCATCGCCGCCCTTGCCTCGCGCTCGCGAGCGGCCGCTCGACCCTCGCGAAGCGCGCCCAGGAGGATGCCTTTGACCGGAAGGAACGGCTCCTCGAGCTTCGGCGAGATCGCGCCGACGACGAGCGCCGTGACGGCGAGGAGCAGCGCCGTGAAACCGCTGCCCGGCGTCCTGCCTTCGACCGCGATCGCCGCGAGCGCAGCGACCGGACCTCCGAAGAGGACCAGCGTGAGCGTCCGGCGCCCACGACGAGCGAGCGCGAGGGCATCGCGCGTGCGGGCGAGACGAACGACGAGCGCCGACGCGAGCGCCCCTCCGAGCGCAATGGCGGCATCTGCAGGCACCGCGCTCGTCAGCGCGAGCGCAACGGCGACGACGAAGCCGACGCCGACACCGCCCGCACAGACGAGCGCACGCGGACGCACTTCGAGCTCGAGGCCGCGGGCGCCGCTGACGAGGAGCGCCGTCGCGGCGAGCGCGAACATCGCGATCGCGCCCGCTCCGGCGGCGACGAAAGGCGCGGAGTCGTCGGACGCAGCATGGAACACGGCGAGCCCGTCGAAGAGGACGGCGTTGCCCCACGCGAGCGCGATGACGCCGATCGCGGCGCGATGAATGGCGCGCGGACCGAAGCCCGGCGGAGCTGCAGCTTCCGTCGCCTTCGGTGCGAGCCCGACGTCACCTTCGATCAGATGAATCGAACGAACCGCCGCGTACATCGCGAGGAAGGTGCCGATCTCGCGCGCGAGCGCCGCCCACGGAGGACGTGTCGCGAGGGCAGCCGCGGCGATCGCGACGGACAGACCGGTCGCGGTCAGGAGCCGCAGCCGTCCAGCGACCGGCTCGGTCCCCTCGGGGATCCGGCCGCCCACGAGCGCGACCACGACCGCGATCGTGACGAGCAGCCATGCCGAAGGCCGTGCTTCTCCCGCACGGACCGCCGCGACGCCGACGTAGAGCGCGGGGAACGCGACGAGGAGCGGGAGTCGCCGGCGAGAGAGCATCGGACGCGAATGCGCGTGCGCTACAGGTGCGCGCGCGAAGAAGACGGCGGAGCCTATAGCATGCCACGACTCGAGCATCCGCCGGCGGCCGCGGAAGAGCCCAGGCATGCGGCTGAGCGTGAATACCTCCGCGTGTAAGCGGTCGAGAGTCCTTCCGGACGGACCGTAGCTGTGTTCTTTTCGAGGCTCATGGCACCGTCCACGCCGGCGAGCCTCCCGCACGCGCAGGGGCCTTCGATGCGCGAACGACGCGCGCGCGCCGGCGTCGCTTCGCTGCTCTCCCTCGGAGCATCGCTCGCTCGTCGGGGGCCTCTCGCCGTCATCTCGATGACGATCTCGGCGTTGACGGTCCTTGCGCTCTGCGTGCTCGCGTTCGCGTTCGCGCGCCGCGGGGGAGATGCGCCGGTCGAAAGCGTTCCGGTGCTCGCATCGAGCGCGGTTGCCTGGGGTGGAGCCTTCTTGCAGGCGGTCGCGATCTCTGCGGGCGCGTTGCGGCGCGATCGGGTCGAGGGCATCCGCCACCTGTTCGTCACGAGGACGGCATCGCCGAACGGCTACGTCCTCGCTCGTGTCGGAGGGCTTGCCGCCGTGCTCGCGACGGTCGTTGGCGGCGGGACGCTGATCGTCTTCGCAGCGGCGCTCGTCGGCGCGGCTCGCGCGCATGCCGTCGGTCGTACGATCCATTCGACGCTCGGCGCGGTCGTCTACGCGCTCGCGTTCGCGGCGGTGATCGCGCCCGTCGCCTTCGCGGCGCTCGGTGCGCGTACGCGCCTCTCCGGTTACTTCTTTCTCCTGCTCGTGCTCGTCCTGCCCGAGATCCTCGCCAATGCGCTGACGGGACCTTTGCCGAGCGAGGTGACGGAGCTCTGCGCGATCCCTTCTGCGCTCGCCGCGCTGCGCTCTGCCCTCGCGCCCGGCAACGTCGACGTGCTCCGTTTCCTTCGTGCTCTCGTCGCGGTCGCGATCTTCGCAGGCGTCGCGATCTACTTCGTGCGACGCGACGTGCTCGTCGCCGAGAGCGAGGACACATGATCCATCTTGCAGCCATCGCGGCGCGTGGCCGAATCGCGCTCCCGCGTGGACGCGGCCTCTTCGAGCGAGCGCAGGCGCGCGTGGCGCTCGCAAACGTCAGTCTCGAGCACGACAGGGGCGTCCTCGGCATCATCGGCGCTCCGAAGGACGGGACGACGCTCCTCCTCGACGTGATCGACGGCACGGTGCAGCCTCTCCGCGGTCGCGTCGCCGTGTTCGGCGCCGATCCCCGAGCCGCCCGCCCTCGTGTCGCCCGCGTGTCGCTCGAGGCGCCGCTCCCCGACGCGCTCAAGGTCGAAGAGGTCTGCGATCTCGCCGGAGACGTTCGTGGCGAGCCACGCCGCCCTGCAGGCGAACGGCTCGCGGTGCTCGGGATCGGCAACCTGGCGGGACGACGGGTCCGCTCGCTCGCGATCGAGGAGCGGCGCGCGGTTGCGCTCGCGATCGCGCTGACGTCGAGAGCCGACCTGCTGCTCGTCGAGGAACCGCTCGTCTCGATCGAAGGCGTCGCGTCGAGCCTCGTCGTCGATGCGATCCGTGCGCGAGCGGCCTCGTCGTGCATCGTCGTGACCACCGCGTCGGCGCGCGATGCGACGCGCCTCGCCGATCGGCTCTCCGTCCTCACGGCGGGGATCTACAGCGTGCTGCCGCCGGAGCTCGCTCACATGAGCCTCGGACCGGAGGGGGGCGCGTCGATGCGCGTCGTCGTGTCGTCGGCGGCGGGACGCGCAGGCGCGGCCGCGCTCGTCGGCATCCTCAGCGGCGTCGACGCCGTCGCGCGCGTCGAGACGTCGACGTATGCGGGCGGAGCCGTCGCCGTGATCGTCTCGGGCCGCGATCTCGCTCTCCTCTCGGCGGCGGTGACCCATGCGATCGCGCGCGCGCGCGTCGACGTCGAGCTCGTCGAGCCGAGCACGCTCTCGCTCGACGCCATCCGCGCTGCGCTTGCTGCGCGGGCGATGTCGCCGCCTCCGGGATCGCTTCCTCCGGGACCAGCATCGATCCCGCCGAGCATGATGCCCGGACGGCTTCCGCCGGCATCGGTCCCGCCGGCGTCGATTCCGCCGGCATCGGTCCCGCCGGGATCGATTCCACCGGGATCGATCCCATCGTCGGGAGGTGCACGATGATCGCGGCGCTCGCCCGTGTCCCCGTGGCCCGCCTCACGCGAACGCGGCGTGCGTGGTTCCCGATCGTCGGCTGGGCACTCTTCGCGATCGTCTCGGCGCTGTCGACGCGCAGCATCGGCCTCGCGAACGGCGCCGATCACGTGATGCGCGGGACGTTCGGCTTCGTCATCCTCCCGCTCCTCACGTACGGGATCGTCAGCGCGACGATGGGCGGTGTGGGGCTACGGCCGGCCGTCAGCGGCCTCGTCGCGCTCGGGGCGGAGCCACGAAAGGCGGCGCTCGCCTCCGTCGTCGTGTCGATGGTCGCATCGGCCATCGTCTGCGGAGTCATCGCCATGGTCGTTTGCCTGCTCGCGCACGGCTCGGCGGATCCGCCGCTCGCGTGGGACCTGCCCGCATCCTTCGGCGTCGCGTTCGCGGGTGGCGCGGCGTATGCCGCGTTTTTCTGCGCCGGCTCGGCGTTCGGCCGCGGCGCGATGCGGGGAGTGTTCCTCGCGATCGACTACGTCATCGGAACGCCCGCCGGCTTCGCCTCGATCTTCACTCCGCGCGCGCACGTCATGAGCCTGCTCGGCGGCGCGCAGTGCTTCGAGCTCTCGCGGCGCGCGAGCTCGGTCTTCCTCGTCGTTCTCGCTCTCGCCTATCTCGCCTTGGCCGCGAGCCTCGCGCGTCGCGCGAAGTGATCGCGAGCCAAGACGAGACGGAAGGGCGGCGCCTCAGAACCCGGCGCAGATCGCAGGCACGTTCCGGCCCGCGAGCGCCGTCCGGATCGCGCCGAGCTCGGGGGCCGTTCCGGTCGGTCCGGCGGCGGTCACGAGCGTGTTGCACTGCTGCGCTGCGGTGTTGAGCATGCCGGCCTCCGGCGAGCTTCCGAGGCGCTTGGCCTCCGCTGCGAGCGCCGCGCAGCACTGGCGGAGCCGCGCGAGGTTCCCGCCGGCGGCCGCCGTGCCGGGAGCCTTCTTGATCTGCGGATCGTTCACGGCCGCATAGATCCGCGTCTCCTCGAAGTCGGGACAGCCGTTCGGGAACGTCCGGCAGCTCGCGCACGCGAGCGCGCCCGTTGCATCGCGGCAGACCTTCTGTCCGGCGCAGCCCATCGGCGTCAGGTCGACGGCGCTCTCGTCGGCGCGCACGCACTTCGTGCCGGACTTGCGGTAACGAGCGGCTGTCGGCGCGATCTGCTCGGTCAGCTCGACGGTCGCGGACTCACCAGCTTTGCGGCCTCCGACCTCTTCGACGTACGTGACGCTCGCGCTGCCGAGCGCAGGCACAGGCGCGCACGCCGGAGGAGCCTGCTGCACGAGCGGATCGGTGCACGCGCTGTCACGGTAGATGCCCTGGAACGTCCACGCCTGCTGCGCAGCGAGCTGGCAGCCGGGGCACTGGGACGTATCGGCGATCTGAGCGGGGCCCGCCTCGAGCGGCGCAGCCGTGACGGCGCCGGCATCGGGGATCTCCGGCGTCTTCTCTTTGCAGGCCGGGGCGAGCGCAAGGAGCGAGAGCGAAAGGGCAGGGAGGAGGAAGAGGGGGGAGAAGCGTCGGGTCATTGCGGGCGCAACGTTATCCCAAACGCCCACGGCTGGATCGTCGATCACGTCGATCGCCGTGCGACTTCGGATCGTGCCCTGCGCCCGCTCGCGGCGCATCTCTCGACCATCAACGAAGCGCAGGCACCTCGTTGAGGACCTTGGTCCCCATCCCCGCCGGGTATCCGTAGCTCGCAAACCGGTCCCAGCCCCAGACGGTCAGCGCGAACGGGCGCGAGCTCGATGCGCGGTGAACGCCGTTGTCACACGCGCCCTGGCCGAGGCCCTTGCGGACGAGATCGACGTACGCCACCTCGTAGTCCGTGCTGCCGATCTTCTGCCAGCCCTGGACGGTGCCGACGCAGTCGAGCTGCACGTCGGCGTATCGTCCGTCCTCCGGTGCACGGACGAAGACGAGGTTCGTGTTCCCGAACGTCGGATCCGTCAGGAACACGTACGACGAGAGGTACTGGCCGACGGGGAGGACGTTCACCATCTCGGGATCGCCGTCGTCCGTCGAGATGTTGGAGCCGCCCGTCATGTACGACGCGACGTAGATCGGATGGTTCGTGTCCTGCGTCTTCACGACGAACGGACCGGGCGCCCAGAACTCCTTCCACTTGCCACGATCGAGCGTCGTCGGCGCGTCCGGGATCGGCGGGTCGTACGTGAGCGTGGTCCCGTCGGCGGCCGCGAGGATGCGCCACGGCGTCGACTCCGGCTCCGAGGCGCCTTCGCGATCGCGATAGCGGGTCGCGACGTAGGTGTCGCCGAGCAGCCGGATCGGCGGCAGCTGCTGGTGGATCGTGTCACAGGCTGGGTTCGTGTTCGGGATGTTCATGCACGTGGCGCCGCCGACGAGCGCGACCGGCTTGTCGGAAGCCACGGCGGTCCCGTTGATCTCGTCGATCTGCGTGAACTGCACGAACTCGCCACGCTGGAGGACGATCTCGCCGGTCGTGCCGGCCGCGATCGGGGGCTTGCCACCTGCGCTGCTCAGCGTCGCCGTCGGCTGGACCTTCACGCGCGTGTCGTCCTCGCGCGCGAGGATCTGGAAGTACGGGTAGAAGCCCTGGCGGATGTGCGTTTCGTCGGTCGCCGCATAGCCGTCCATCGCCAAGCTGTCGGTGCCCCATGCCGAAGTCGGCAGGAGCAGCGAGCTGCTCGGGATGAAGCTGTCCGCGCCGCCGTATGGATAGATGTCGTACGCGATGACGGGCGCGGACGTGCGGATGTGGAACGACTTGCCGTAGCCGCTGCCGCGGACCTCCGTCTGGCCGATGATCGCCGCTCCGACCGACTCGGGGCAGGGGAGATAGTTGCTGAAGAAGCCGCCCGGGTCCGGCTGCATCGCGAGGAAGAGGACCGCCAGCTCGCCGCTCGGGAGCTTCCCTTCCGGCAGCAGCTCGTAGCGGATGTCCTTCCCGCGACCGCGCGGGATGCGGAAGTAGCTCGGCGAGATCCGCTGCCCGTCGTAGTCGACCTCGAGCTCGATCGGCGAGCCCCACGTGTTCGCGACGAGCACCGCGTAGCAGCTCGCGTCGTAGCTCCCTGGGTTGATCGTGTAGGCCGAGGGCTTCGCGACGTAGTACTCGCAGCCGACCGTGCTCTGCGCGCTCGCCGCGGCCTCGCATCCAGGAACGCACTTCGCGCCGAAACACGAGGCGTAAGCGTCGCACGACGCGACCGTCGCGCCATGGCAGTCGATGACGGCGCGACCGTCCTCGCTGCATGTCTGCGGACAATCGTTCGGGGCGAGCGGCTCGCGCGGGGGCGGGGCGACAGCGTCCTCGGTCGAGGCGCACGCACCGACGACGACGAGCGCGCAGGCGCTGGCGATGAGGTTCTTCTTGCCTTCGCGGATCATGGCGTGAGCACCACGTTCTGAGGCTCGAGGTGAGGCAACGCATCTGCCGCGCCCGTACCGAGCTGTCCTCTGTCGTTCTGACCCCAGCACTGCACCGCGCCGGAGCTCAGGATGGCGCAGGTGGTCGCTTCCATCGCGACCATGCGCACGGGCGTTCCGGCGAGCTTCTGTACGCGCACCGGGATGGGCTGGAGATCGGTGTTGCCGACTCCGAGCTGTCCGCGAGAGTTGTCGCCCCAGCACCAGGCCGACCCGTCGGACAGCGTTGCGCATGCCGAGCGTGGGCCGACGGCGATCGTCTGCGCATGCGCGATCCGGCCGCCGACACCGACGTATGTGGGGTACACGGAATCGCTTCCCGCGGTCGGGCCCGCTCCCCAGCAGAAGACGCGGCCGTTTGCGATCGCGCATGCGCGCCCCTTGCTCGACGCGATCGCGGAGACGTGCGAGAGAGCGATCTCCGAAGGCGACGCGACTTCGGTAGAGACCTCGCGACCGAGCACACCCGTCTGCGGACCGAGCAACTCGCCCCGCAGGCCCCAGGACACGAGCCCCGCGCTCGTCAGCGCGACGGTGCCGCGATCGGAGACGCCGAGCTGCTCGGTGACACCGCCGAGAGAGAAGGTCGTCGGCGAGAGCGGGCTACCGGGGTCGCTCGGCTGACCCGGGATCTGGGCCGCGTCGTTCGCGCCCCAGCACGCGACGTCATTGCCGGCGAGGAGCGCGCACGACACGAAGTAACCGGCGTAGACGGCGCGCACCGAACCGAGCCCGCTCACGGGCGCCGGCGTCGGCGACGACTCCGTGACGATGCCTTCGTCGTCAATCCGTCCGAGGACGCCGTTCGCGTTCGAGCCCCAGCACACGGCGGTGCCGTTCGCCCGGCGCGCGCAATACGTGTCGCCGGGCGCAGAAGCGCTGCCCGAGATCTGCGTCGCATCCGCGAGGTCCACGACCGGTGCGGGTACGTTCGCAGAGCCCGCCGCGTCGGGCCCACGGCCGAGCTCGCCCGCGCCGTTTCCTCCCCAGCAGCGCACCGTCCCGTCCTGCAGGCGGACACAAACCGAGCCTGCACCGGCGGCGATCTCCACCGCACATGGATTGACCGTGCAGGTGATCGGCTCGGGGCTCGCGTCGACGAGCTCGTCGGCAGCATCCACCGATGCATCGCGGGCGTCCGCCGCATCGACATCACCCGCGTCGGAGACGGAGGCGTCTCCCGCATCGATCGACGGCGGGCGCGCGGGCTCTTCGTCGCCCGAGTCGCACGCGGTCGCGAGGACGCTGGAGAGCGCGAGCACGACGACGCTCGAGAGCGCGAACGCTCGGCGGCTGTTCGCGATCATGGTGCCTTCCTCCGGAGCGCGACGCCGTCTCCGACGATGAAGAGCTCTCCCGCGCTCGTCCCGGCGATGCCCGTCAGGTTCGCGACGAGCGGCGCTCCATTGAACACGAGGAGCGAGTCCTTCCAGGTCGTTCCGTCGTAGTGATAGACGCGCCCGACGTTGCCGACCGCCCAGATGTCGTCCTTCGCGCGGGCCCAGAACGCATTGACGCCGACCGGCGGCTTGAACGGATCGGCCTCCCAGGGCGGATCGCCTCCGTTCGTCGCGCGTGCGAGCACGTCGGGCGCGGACCAGAACCGCGTGCCGTCCGGAAGCGCGATGCCCGCGCGGATCGTGTGATCCTCGGAAGGCCGCGGCTGCAGCTCGGGGAACGTCTCGAACGTCCACGTCGCTTCGCCGTCCTCGATCGTGCGGTGCCCGAGGTAGCCGTACACCGGCCAGTTGTCCTCGTTGGTGCCGCCGACGTAGACGTCGTCCGGGCCGCTGCCCCAGACGGCGAAGAAATCGCTGCCCATCTCCGTGCTCTCCGAGACCCAACCGGCATCGGGGCGCCAGTGGAAGATCGCGCCCGCGCGGCCGGATGCCCATGCTTCACCGGGCATCGCGAACCACGCTGCTTCGAGCGCGACCTCGAAGCTCGTGCTCGTGAACGCGGTGCCGTCACCGTGCACGATCGCTCCGGCGCCGTCGTCGACCGTCGCGCCGACGGCGAGCAGGTTGCCCGCGCCGTCCGAAGCGAGCGACGCGAGCCGGATGTTTCGCTTGTCTGCGCCGGTGCCGAGCGCGGGCGCGTGCAGCGGCTTCCAGCCCTCGCCGTCGAAACGGAGCATCTGTGCGGTCGCACTGTCGAGCCCGAGCACGCCGTTCGCGATTGCCCACACGCCGATCTCTGGATCGACCTGCACACCAGCGAAGACCCACTTCGTGAAGCCGTACGCTCCCGAGTTCGGAAGATCGACGAGACAGAAATCACCGCTGCAGCGAAGCGCCTCCGCGTCGACGTCGCTGCCGGCATCGTTCGCGTCCACGAACGTGTCGGCCGTCTCGGAGTCGCGCACCCCGCCGTCCTCGAGCGGAGGATCGCCCCCAGGTTCATCGGAGCTCGCGCACGCGACGAACACCGCGATCAGCGGCACGGCCAGGAGGAGCAGCGGCGCACGCAGTACGATGCGTCTCATCGATCGCCTCCGATACCGACAGCCTTCGAGCGGAGGAGCGTGCCCTCTCCCGCGATCCACACGTCGGTTCCCACACCAGCAACGGCATAGAGGCGCGGCCTGTTCTCGAGACCGTACGGCGTCGGGATCACCGACCACGCCGTGCCGTCCCAGTGCAGGACGACGCCGTCGTCGCCGACGGCCCAGACGTCGTCCGCGCGCGAGCCCCACACGCCGTGGAGGTCCTCGGTCACCGGGGACGGCACGACCGTCCACGCGTCGCCGCCCGTGTAGTGGCGGATCACGCCCTGCGCGCCGACGGCCCAGATGTCGTTCGCACCCGAACCCCAGAGCGCGTCGAGCCTTCGGAGCGAGCTCGAGTTCATCTCGACGAGCGTGAGCGGATCCGCCGATCCGCCGGCATCACTTCCGCTCGCGTCGGTGCGGAAGATCTTTCCTTCGCTCCCGGCGAACCACTGGCGCTCGGCGCTCTCCGCCCAGACGGCTCGGAGCTCGACGCACTTGGGCTGGCCCCATTCGCCTTCTGGGCAGGGAGGTGAAACTGCCTGCCACGCGTAGCCGCTTCCGTCTGCAGCGGGCGCGTACCGCCAGATGTACGTGCTCGGCGGAGGAGGATCCTCGAAGAACGACGGGAACGTGTTTCCGACTGCCCACGCGTCTCGCTGCCCGAAGGTCGCAACCGCCCTCACGATGCCCTTGAAGCTTGCGTCCACCGCCTCGACGCCGCCGTCGACGTCGCGATCGAGCGAGAGGAACTGCCCGCCACTCACGCCCCAGACCGTGCCGTCGCCGCTGCCGGCGACAGCGAAGATCGTCGACTTCGTGCCCGTCGCGATCTTCCGCCACGACGTGCCGTCGAACCGGGCCGCGTACCCGTTCGAGCCGACGATCCAGATCTCGGATGCGCTCTTCACCCAAACTCCGTCGAGGGCGACCGTCTCCGCGTCGGGCAGCGTCACGCGGCAGAACGCGTCCGTGCATTCGTCGGGGAGCTGCGCGTCACCGTCACCTCGGGCGGCGTCCTCCGGCGCGCCGGAGTCGACGCCACCATCGGAAGCGGATGGCGGAGGAGGCATCGGGTCGTCGCTGTCGGCGCACCAGAGCTGCGTCGCCGCGAGCGCGAGGACACCGATGCGCATGGCGATCGTTCGCGCGTTCATTTCGCCTCTTCCGGTGCACAGGGCGCGAGACGGCATGCGCCGTTCACGCAGGGCTGTCCGAAGGAGAGATCGCACTGCGCGCCGCATGCTCCGCAGTTGCGTGGGTCGGCCGCGACGTGCGTCTCGCATCCGTTGTCGGCGCGTCCGTCACAATCGGCGTAGCCGCTCTTGCAGTCGATCTGGCAGTGCCCGAGACGGCACACCGCCTTGCCCGAACCGTCGAACGGACCGGGGCACACGTTCCCGCAGACGCCGCAATTCCTCGGATCGGAGTCGAGGTCCGCGCATTCGACGTTGGTGCCGAACGAAGGACACGCGGTCTCCTTCGGACCGCACACGCACTTTGCGTTCTCGCATCGCTGTCCGGGCGCACATGCTTTTCCGCACGCGCCGCAGTTCAGCGGGTCATCGAAGAGGAAGACTTCGCAGCCATCCGTCTCGGTGTCGTGGTTGCAGTCCGCGAAGCCGCCCTCGCATTTGAGCTGTCCGCACTCACCGTCGACGCACCCGCGCCGCATGCCCGGCGGGGGAAACGGCGGGTCGAACGTGAACGGACATTCCTTCCCGCACTTCCCGCAGTTGAAGTCGTC
This sequence comes from Pseudomonadota bacterium, assembly GCA_023402175.1. GTDB lineage: Bacteria > Myxococcota_A > Polyangia > Polyangiales > Polyangiaceae > Labilithrix. The sequence continues at coordinate 24,985 of JAEXCN010000081.1, forward strand.
GTTCTTCGTGTCGACGCAGTCGGCACGACAACCCTCGCCGCAGGCGGTCAGGCCCGCGGGACAGCCGCAGTTGCCCCGAATGCAGGGCAGCTCGCCCGGACACTTCAGTCCGCATGCGCCGCAACTGTTCGGGTCGCATCGGAGATCGGTCTCGCATCCGTCCGCGACCTGATGGTTGCAGTCCGCCTTGTTGCTCTTCGGGTCGCATGCCATCCGGCACTCCCCGGACTGGCAGAACCACTCTGCGCCGAACACGGCGCGGACCTCTTCGCCGTTCGGGCACGTGACACCACACGCCCCGCAATTGGCGTTGTCGATGTCGAGGTTGCTCTCGCAGCGGAAGGCGTCGTCGGAGCACGTCGTGTACGGTGCCGGGCAGTCCGCTGCCTTGCACAGCGGGAGGGCCTCGTTCGCGTCGATCTCCGACGGGCCTGCCTCCGGAAGCGGCGGCGCGTCGTCGTTCGTGTCGACGAAGCCGCCGAGGGGCACCGCCGTGCTGCACGCGCTCGACGCGAGGGTGACCCCGAGGGCGAGCACGAAGCCGCCGCCCAGGATGCGAGCCTTCGCGCTCGTCATGCGAGACTCGCCTCGCTCGCTCTTCCCGCGCTCGATGGGCACGCCGACGCTATGGCCGGTGGTCCGCTGCGCGATCACCGAAATCGCACGTCGCCGTGTCGAAGCGTCGTCCACCGGCAAGGCCCGAGCTCAACGGTCCCGTCCGAGCACCGCGCGCACGCGGCGCGCCTGGGGACCGCTCGGATGCTCGCCGAGGAACGCATCACCGAGCGCATTCGCGCGCGCCGTGTTGGCTGCGCCGCCGGCGCGGACGAGCGCTTCGATGCGCAGCACACGCGACTCGGGGGAGAGCGTTCCGGTGGGGAACTCGCGATCGTGCACGTCGAGGACGCGCAACGCTTCGCTGGAATCACCTCGCGTGAGCGCTGCACGCGCCTCTTGGACGAGCGCGACCTCGCGCGCGAGGTCACCCGTGGTGTCGCTGCTCGACGAGCTCGCCGCTGCCGACGCGGGCGGCTTGGTTTGCGCCTTCGCGGAGACCGGAGACGACGGCAGGTCTTCGACACGCGTCGAAGGAAGCGCCTCGACGGGAGCGTCCAGCTTCGCGGGAGCGGGCGCGACCGAGGGCGCCGTCGGCGCCGTCGACGGTGGAGGCGGCGCGGCGGTGGCGGGGACGGCGATCGGGTGCTCGTCTCGCGAGACCGCCCAGGTCCCGGCCGCGACCGCGGCGACGGACAGCGCGACGGCCGCGAGCAGAAGGGGCGCGCTCGTCTTGACCCCAACGAGCTTCGAGCCGTACCTCGCGAGGAGCGCCGAGAGCGCGCCTCCTCCTCCCACGCCGAGCGCGGCGAGGAGGCGTCGATCCGTTCCGTGCGGGGCGCGCTCGCGCTGACCTGCGCGAAGGAGCGCGCGCTCGAACGGGTCGTCCTCTCGTTTGACGAGTGGGATGAGGGGATCGGGGTTCACGGTTGCCTCGTCGTGCGTTTGAATCGAGCCGCCGCTGCGTGGAAATGCTCGCGCGCGCGCCTCAGCCGGGATGCGACGGTGCCCGCCGGTATCCCGAGCAGCTCGGCGATCTCGGAAGCCTGCAGCTCCTCGATCTCGAAGAGGACGAACACCGCGCGGAGCTCCTCGGTCATCGACTGGAGGATGTCGTCGAGGATCGCGCGCGCCTTCTTCTCGTCGACGATCGCCTCCGCGCTCGGAGACTCGTCCGGCTTGTCTTCGACCTCCGTCCCGTGGACCTCGCGCCTTCGCGCCTGCGTGCGCCGCGCATCCGAGGCCACGCGGACGACGGTGCCGAACAAGAAGCTCCGCTCGCTTTCGTCCGCCACGTCGGCGAGCTTGCGCGAGAGGACGAGGAACACCTGCTGTGCAGCATCCTCCGTTGCGCTCTCGGGAACGCCCATGCGACGGAGCGACCGCCAGACGAAGTCGTGATGCTCGCGGACGAGCCTCCGTAGGCGCGCCTCGTCGACGCGCGCCGCGATCGACGGATCGCTGCCCGCGCTCGGAAGAGCGGTCGTGGATGCTGCCGAGCTCACGTTGGTCCTCGTCCTCGACGCCATGGCCGGACCCGTCGTCCGCGATCACGAAAAGATGCTCGAACGCCGCGCGGCCCTTGCTCAGTCAGCGGAATGTCGTCCCGACACCCACGTTCCCGAGGAGGACCACGCCCGGCGCACGGTACACATCGTTCCGAGGAAGGAAGAAGAAGTTGTCACGCACGAGGGGCAGCGTCAGGCCGAGCGCTGCCTCGAGCTCGAGCGGACCGAAGAACCTCCAGCGCGCCTGCGCGAGCGCTCCGAGCCCCGCCCAGGGCCGCGACATCCGATGCGCGGGGCCGAACGCCGACGACGTTCCCTCGAGCACGCCGCCCGTGACCTGCACGCAGGGCCGAAGCTCGACCGCACCGGTGACGAGCTCGGCCTCCGACCGCAGAGCAGTGAAGCAGCCCTCCATCGCGGCGGTCGTCAGCTTGAAGAATGCGGGATGCAGATCCCGTACGGCGGTGAACGACTGCGTCCGAGCGAGCCGCAGGCGAAGGGCAGGCGACAGCGGCGATCGCATCGAGCCTTCGATCCAGAGGCTGCGCCCGAGCACGGCCTCTCCGAGCCCGTGCGCCTCGACGGACGTGCCGATCGTTGCATGAGCATGCGTGCGCTGCGGAGCGGGAGGACCCGCATCCACTTCGAAGGTGGCTGGCTTCGGTGCCGCGCGCTCCGGGGCACGTGACGCGTCGACGACGTGCTCTTCGACGTCCGCCGTGCCCGCGTCCGTGGGGACCGTCGTCGCCAGCGGATCGATCATGAGGGCCGTGATGAGCGCGACGGCCGCGAGGACCTCCTCACACGTCTTGCCCGGAACACGACGCTCGAGCGCCTCGCTCTCTTCGATCAAGCGAACGTGCGCGACGAAGCGATCGCCCTCGGGCGCGATCACGACGTGAAGCGCACGCGACCTCTCGCCCGGGCTCGCGGGGCGAACACGTGACGTATGAGACCTGACGCGATCGAACAGCGTCGGGCGGGTGGGGCACGCCTCGGGTGCCGTGAGGTCCACCCGAAGCGGCTCGTTATCAGGCGGCGGCGCGGCGAACGAGCGCGAGTCGCACAGGACGGCGAGCGCGACGAGGAGCGCGCTCACGATCACGAGGCGAATCGATCGAAGGGCCGACAGGCACACGTCCCGGCGCGACGCTATCACGCGCGGGGCGCGGCGCGGGTCGCACGAGATCTCGCGCGGTTGGGGCACCTGACTGGCACGTTCCGATCCGCGTGCTACATGCCGCCGCCCTCGGTCCGCGTGCGTGGGCAGGCGCGGATCCGCTCTCCGAGGGGTGGAGCACCATGGGGTCTCGTCGTCTCTCGCCAACGTGCGCCAAGCCGCGTCTCGTCCGCCGGCTCCTCGCTGGTGTCGCTCTCGTCGCCGTCGCTCTCGCACAGGGCTGCGCCGAGGAGCGCGACCCGATCAACCAGGTCCAGGTCGGAGTGCTCCCGAAGTCGTTCTTCGTCGGCCCGAAGCTCGACGACGCGTCGGACGATCCCGAGTTCTACTTCCGAACGACGATCGTCGACGTGTCCGCGGGCGCCGGCTCGGAGAGCTTGTTCACGAGCTCCGACGCGCAGCCCACGGTACGCATCCGCTGGGAGATCACCGAGTCGAAGCTGATCGGACGCCTCGCCTACGAGCTGGTGACCGGCACGGACGGGAAGGGAACGAACGGCGCCCCACGAAGCGACGAGCCTCGCGGCAAGGACGGAAAGGCGCCTGCACGCAGGACGACCGACGGGCAGATCGTGGCGAGCTTCGCGATCGAGAAGCACTTCGACATCCGGCGCCGCTACAACAGCGAGACCGGCGAAGAACAGAACGTCATCGTCGAGAACGATCTCGACCGCCCGTGGAATCAGCGCGAGTACATCCGCGTCGACTGGTCGACGAACCTCGTCACCGACGCCTACGATCTCGACGCGGCGTCGCAGCTCGGGCTCTGGGGCGGCGTGAAGTGGGATCCCATCGCGTATCACGTCAGCGATCCCGAGAGCCCCGACGCGCCCGCGACGGACCTCACCGGCGGCTATCTCGACGTCACGAACAAGGCCTACGCCGCGCCGCAGATGATCCACGACGAGGAATTCGGGGACTTCCCGGCGTGCCTCCTCGTCGGCGATTTCCCGCGCATCAGCTGCAACCCGAGCGAGGTGAAGCTGCGCCTCGCGTTCCGCCGCGTGGCGTCCACCGACTACGAGCCGCTCGACTACGACGGCACGCGGATGGACATGTTCGGCTTCTTCACGAACGACCGCTACGGCTACGATCGCCACTACGGGGTCGTCGACGAGAAGTGGCATCGCTTCGCCTCGCGATGGAACATCTTCGACAAGAGCCACGCCGAGCCGCCCGTCGCGTGCGCCAACCCGGACACGACGCCCCCCGGCGCGAGCCCGCACCGCGACGACGACAAGGACGGCACCGAGGACGAGTGCGCGAGCGTCGGTCGCGGATCGCGATGTGACGAATTCACCCAGGCCTGCACCATCCCGGTGCGCGACCGGAGGATCCGCACGATCCCGTGGCACGTGAACCGCGATTTCCCCGAGGATCTCTTCGAGGCTTCGCGAAACGTCGTGAAGACGTGGAGCGACGCCGTGCGCGTCGCCGTCGTCGCAGGGCGGCTCGCGGAGTGTCGGAGGACGAAGGAAAGCGGCTGCGAAGACGCGATGGGCTGGCCCGCGCGATGGTCCGACGACTTCGTTCCGCCGCTCGGCGGTTCGAGCCCGGCCGAAGTGCCGGAGGTCTTCGTCCTCTGTCACAACCCGGTCGACCCTACGAAGGGCGACGATCCTGCGTGCGGGAAGGCAGGCACCAGCCCGCGCCTCGGTGACCTTCGCTACAACCTCTACACGTATGTGACGTCCCCGCAGGCGCAGGCGCCGTGGGGCATCATGGTGGACGCCGAAGATCCACTCACCGGAGAGAAGATCTCCGGAAGCGTGAACATGTACGGCGGCACGCTCGACAAGGCCGCGGGGCAGCTCGTCGATCTCGTCGACTTGCTCAACGGCGTGACGCCGGCCGATCAGTTCATCGCGGGCAGGGACGTGTCCGACTGGGTGCAGGCGAACCGCCCCGGAGGTCCGAAGAGCATGCCCGCGCCGATGAGCGCCGACGAGCTGTCGGGACGTCTCGGTGCGTTCGATCCGAAGGTGATGACCTCGTTCTCGACGGGCCTGAAAGCGCGCAAGGGTCCGCCGGAGCTGCGGCACCAGCAGCGGATGAAGGCGCTCGCCGATGCGGGCAAGCTCGGGCTGGGAAACGGCGCGATCGCGCAGCGGCTCCAGCGCCTGCGCGGAAGCGAGCTCGAGGCGAAGATGATCACGCCCGAGGTCGCGCAGTTGTCCGGCGTCGATCCGACCGCAGCGGTGACGAAGGACGTCATCGAGCGCGCGTCGCCGTTCGCCCGGACCGCGCCGATGATGCGTCGCGCGCTCGAGCGGCGCGCCTCGCTCGGACGTGCCCGGCGCCACTCGTGCAGGCGCGAGTCTCCGGAGATCGATCACCTCATCGGCCTCGCAAAGACCGCGCAGACGATGTTCGGCAACGTCGATCCCAAGGACCCGAGCGCCGTGCAGGAGCACAAGGCGAAGGTCTACGCGTGGGCGCGCGAGAAGTACTCGGCGAGTGTGTACTCGCACGAGTTCGGGCATTCCGTCGGGCTGCGCCACAACTTCGCCGGCACATTCGACTCGCTCAACTACGACGACAAGTACTGGCAGCTCCGCACGAGGAACGGCACCGTAACGAAGGTCTGCCCGGCGGGGACCACCGACGGCTCGGACTGCATCGGCCCCCGCTACTCCGATCCGCTCACGGACGAGGAGATCGACAAGGGCATCGGCGCCTTCGCGACGTCGAGCGTGATGGATTATCCGGGCGATCAGCAGCTCGACATGTTCGTCATCGGCAAGTACGACCGCGCGGCCGTTCGATTCGGTTACGGCGGCGTGGTCGACGTCTGGGACGCGCCGGGCTTGTCGGTCGACGGATCGGGCGACGCAAAGACGAAGGCGTGGGAGCTCACCGCCATGACGAGCTCGCCCGGGCTCTTCGGCGTCGTCTCCTTTCCGCAGCCCGGGAGCGACGAGTACAAGTACATCCACTACTCGCGGTACGCGTCCGAGTTCGGTCTCGTGAACGACTGCAAGAGCGATCCGGGCTCACCGCTCGGCACGAGCTGCAGCGGTGCGCCAATGGACGTCGTCGACTACCGTGACCTCCGGGACTTCGTTGCATTCCCGGAGTACGCCGCGTTCGCCACGACCAAGCAGGCCATCGACGACAGGGGCCGCGTGCGTCGCGGGTACATGTTCTCGTCCGACGAATACGCCGACAGCGGCAACGTCCCGTCGTTCTCGTACGACGCCGGCGCCGATCCGTACGAGCAGGTCCGCTTCCTCGAGAGCGCATACGAAAACCGCTACCTCCTCGACGCGTTCCGGCGGAACCGCACGCAGTTCAACTCGTGGGACGTCGTCGCCCGCACGCACGGCCATTACCTCGATCCGATCCAGCTCATCGCCAAGACCTACGCGTTCGCGATGGTGCTCGACGTCGACGACCCGACGAAGCCGCCGCCGCAGCTCCTCGCCGACGGCATGTACGGGCCGCTCGCCGCCGCGACGACGGTGGGGTTCGATCTGTTCACGCGCATGCTGACGCGGCCGGAGCCCGGCGCGTATTGCTCGACGGCGAGCGACGAATGCCCGGGCATCCAGCCGCCGGGACTTCTCGACTACATCTACACGGCCGATCCGTACCCGCTGCCGGCGACGACGGCTTACGACTTCAGCGTCGCGCTCGGCGCGGGCCGCTACGTCCACAACGACTTCGACTACGACAAGGGCTACTGGTGGTCCGACTACCAGAAGCAGGTCGGCTCGTTCTACGACAAGACGTGGGCGGTCTATTACCTGGCCGAAGCGTTCGACTCCTTCATCTCGAACTCGAAGGACGACTTCGTCGACGGCCGCTACAAGAACGTCAACTTCGCCACGGTCTATCCCGAGCAGACGCGGCGCCTCTTCGCTGCGCTGATGACCGGCGACATCGAGTCGTTCGCTCCACATGCAGACGCCTCGGGCGGGGGCACGCCGACAGCGAACCTCGTCTACCCCGACTGGCACCTCGCGAACGGCGTCGGTACGCGGCCCGCCAAGCCGAAGATCGTCGATCCGTCCTTCGGCTGGAACGAGCAGCTCTACGCGATGGTCTGGGGCACGATGTTCTTCCCGACGAGCTGGTCGAACGAGTTCATCAACGATGCACGGATCACGGCGCTCGCGAACGAGCAGATCTCCTGGCCGGCCGCGGAGACGATCACGTTCGTCGATCCGGTGACGAGCATCACCTATCGCGCGCACTCCACCGGGACCGAGAAGATCTTCGGCGTCGACAAGGAGAAGTCGATCGGCGCGCGCATGCTCGACTGGGCGAACAATCTCGTCTTCGAGGCGTACGTCTGCGAGACGGATGCGCAGGGCTACTATCTGCTCAACGCGGACGGCACGCCGAAGCTGAAGCTCGCGAATGGGAAGATCCAGCCGAACCCCGACTTCCCCGGAGGCGTCGCGGCGCTCCGGCGCTACGTCGCCAACCTCGATGTGATGCGGCAGCTCGTGACCACGTTCGTCAGGCCGCTGAACGAATCGCTCCCGAATCCCTGACCGTGTTAGGCGCAACTTGGTTGCGCCGACCGCGAAGACTCAGAGGCCGTGATCAGAGTTGTCCTCGATTGACCTCCGTTTCGCGCCGCTCGCCCAGTCGGGCGGCGCGAAACGGAGGTCGAGGCAAGCGATCACGGCTATACAACGGGGCGTGAGAGCACGATGGGCCTGTGCTGCATTCCTCGCGATCGTGCTCGGCTCGTCGTCCGCTCGTGCAGGCGATCCGGACCCCTGGCTCGGAACCGACAAGGCGCTCCACTTCGGCGTATCCGCCGGGATCGCTGCCGGTAGCTACGCAGCGTCGGCGGCCGTGCTCGAGGCGCGTGGCCACGCGCTGCTCCTCGCGGGCGGCGTCACGCTCGCGGTCGGTGCGGGCAAGGAGGCGCTCGACCTCGCCGGGTTCGGCGATCCTTCGTGGAAGGACTTCGTCGCGGACGTCGCCGGCACGATCGTCGGTCTCGCCGTCGCGTGGAGCGTCGATCTGCTCGTGCGCGGCGTCAGCGACAAACATCCGCTCCTCGGTGCACCTCGAGAGCCGAGCACGCCGGCGCGAGGATCGGCGCCGCTCGGCGTCGTGCTCTCGTTCTGAGCAGAGGATCGCGCGGACGAAGCGCGGTCGCGCGAGCCGATCAGCTC
>JAEXCN010000162.1 GCA_023402175.1 Pseudomonadota bacterium
TCGACGTATCGACGAACGAGATCGTCAGCTTCCGCCAGAACCTCGATCCGCTGCTCGATCAGGACAAGGTCAACCCGCTGAACCGTTGGCAGTGGGGCTTCGTCCTGCCCGGCACGAGCATGCAGACGGAGCGCTCGGGCATCTGCATCACGAACGCCGGCCACATGATGTACGCGTGGGGCGACGACACGAGCGCCACGAGCCTCGGCAAGGCGATGAAGATGGCCGGGTGCATCTACGGCATGCACCTCGACATGAACCCCCATCACACCGGGTTCATGTACACCAACATCACCGAGTTCAAGGGCCGGCAGTACAAGAGCGAGCTGCTCACGAAGGAGATGGAGATCGACACCGATCGCTATCTTCTCTACGCACCCAAGGACTTCTTCTTCATGATGCTCCACGATCCGCGGCCGCCCGCGCTCGAGGGCGTCGAGTGGGAAGCGGATCCGGGCGCCCAGCCGGCGCCGGCGTGGATGGCGGGCCTCTGGCGCGGGCGCTCCGGGAACGTCGAGCTCCTCGAGATCGAGCCGGGGCGCGCATCGTTCCGCGCCCGCGCGGGCACGAAGGAGCCGGACAAGGAGCGTGAGAAGGAGAAGGCGCGCGAGCGCCGGCGCAATGCCGACGACGACGAGCCCGCTCCCGTTGCAAAGGCTTCTCCGCCGCGCGGCACCGAGCTCTCCGAAGACGATGCGCATCGCGTGCTCTTCGCGCTGACGCTCGGCACGAGTGACTCGCGGCACCTCCGAGGCCTCGCGGCCGACGGGCAGGTGGCGATCCCTTTGACGAACGACCAGTCGATGGGTGTGCTGCTCGTGTCGGAGGAGGGGACGCTGTCGATCGTCCCCGCGAGCTCCGGCGCGGCGGTACCGCCGAAGGGCGACGCCGTCGAGCTGCCGCTCGTCCTCGACGAGGGCGCTCCGATCTCGCATGTCGCCACGCACGGCCGTTCCCCGGTCGCGCTCGGCATCACGTCCGCGGGACGCGTGTACATTGCACGTGGCGCGGCGCTCGAGGACATCACCTCCGTCCTGAAGCATGCGGGTTGCACGCGTGCGGTGCTCCTCGACCGCGGCGCCGGCGAGAACGGCGCGATGTTCCGAGCCGGAACCGCGACGCCGCCGCGCTCGCGCTACGAAGCGACGACGCTCTATGCGATGGGCAAGCCGCTGCTCCCGCGCGGCTTCCGCTTCGACTCGACGAACCCGGTCGAGCCGCCGGCGCCGAAGAAGAAGTAGCCCGTCGGACGTCCGGAGATCACTGCGCGGCCGCTCGAATCGCCGGCCTGGACGCCCAGAGGCCGATCGCGCCGAGAATGGCGATGTTGGCGAACAACAGCGGCGCGAACGCGGGCGCGCCGAAGACGAAGCGATCGAAGAGCGGCGCAGCCGTACGCGCGAGATCGGCGCTCATGTGCATGCGGAACCCGACGACGCCGACGACGACCTGGAGGGCCATCACCCACGCGCACGCGACGAGCATCGGCCGGCCGGGGCGGAGGAGCATCATTCCGAGGAACGTGATGGCGAACGCTGCGGCGACGACCGGTATCCACTCCGTTGCGTAGAAGAACCCGTTCTGCGCGTGATCCAGCAGCGCGAGCCCGAAATTGCCCACGAAGCCGCCGAGCGCGAGGAAGATGACCCACCGCCCGAACGCCGGCGTGTCGGCCTCCTCGCTCCGTACGAGCCACAGCAGAAGCCCGATTCCGACATACGAGAGCGGCGCGACGAAAGGTGCAGAGTACACGAGGTTGTGCATCGTCTGGACCTCGAAGAAGCCGCTCTCGAGGTGGAACACCATGCCGGCGGCTCCGACCAACATCGACAGCACCGCGATTACGCGGTCGACGACGGCGAAGAACGGTCGCCGCGAGCCGAGCGCTCCCGGAATGAGCAGCGGCGTTGCGACAGCCGAGAAGACGATCGGCGCCCACTCGATACGGTCGGCGAAATCGTTCGCCATGTGTGCGACGACGATGTCGAGGCCGAGGACCGGTATGTTCGCCGCCACGAACAGATGCGCGGCACGTCGAGGCGAGAACCATCCGTCGGCGCTCATCGGTTGGCGGTCTTCGCGCCTTTCGCGCGGAGCTCCGCGGCGGCGTGGTCGAGCTCGACCTTCAGACGGGCGAGCTCGTAGTTGCCGTGCCACTGCACGAAGTCTGCGCCGCCCATGAACGCGCCGTGCTTGGCGGTGCGGCCGTAGTAGTGCCACAGGTTGAAGCCGACGAACTCGATGGGCTCATCGAAGGGCGCCGGGGTGAGGAGGTTCTCCTTGCGCAGCGAAGCCATGACATCGAGCGATGCCTGGACCTTCTTGTTCGTGTCGACGAGCACCTGCTCGGCGGTCGCGAAGTACTGGTCCACCTGCGGGCGCGCATGGCACTTGAGGCAGACCTCCTTCATCTCCGCCTGACCCTGATCGCCGTTGGGGCGCTTCTCGGAAATCGGAGCGAACAAGAAGTACGAGAGGCGCTCGCCCGGGTTGTGCGTCACCTTCATCCCCTCGAGCCCGCTCAGGTGGCACGTGGTGCACGTCGGAACCGGCATGTCCGAGGTGCGGAGCTTCTTCGGATCCGCGCGCATGTTCATCCGGTCTCGCTGCGCAGCGAAGATCGCCCCGTGTTTCGACTCGGTATAGATCTCGATCTGCGAGTGGTCGGGCCCCATGTGGCACTGACCGCACGTGGTCGGCTCGCGCGCGAGCGCGATCGACGCCAGATGGCGCGAGTGGCAGTTCGTGCACGTGCCGAACGATCCGTCCGCGTTCGGCTTGCCGATCGAGTGGCACGCATCGCAGCCGGCCCCCATCGCCACCGGCCCCTCGACGAGGCCGATCGGCATCGGCGCGCGATTGACCCACCCCGGGTGGAAGCGTTCGCCGTGCGCGATCTGGTCCGCGCTCATGCCGGAGGTCCCGTTCACCGCGGCCCACGCGGGGGCGGCGTGACGGCTGCGCGCGTACTGCTCGTATTCCGTCGTGTGGCACTGCGCGCAGTTCTTCGCCGTCAGTGTCTTGGCGATCTGGAACGCGCGGTGCTCGATGCTCTCCTGTCCTGGTGCGGCGTGATGGCAATCGAGACACGTGACGCCGTTGGCGGCGTGTTTGCTGTGCTCGAACTCGTAGACGATCGCGGAGGTCTCGCGCCGGTGGCACTCGGCGCACTTGCCTGTAGCCTTCGCGAACTCGGCGGTCGGCTGATTCTGCTCGAGAATGGGACGTTGCCGGTTCACGAGCAAGGCGGCCACGACGAGGGCGACGCCGAGGATGACGGCGATCAGCACGGACCGAAACGACATACCGGAACATCGTGCGCTCGACGTGGTGCATCAAGGCGGACCGCTCCCGATCCGCGCTCGCGCGTCGTCGTCGCAGCTACGATGTCGCGGAGCGCTTACTCCCCGTCGGGCCTCGCCGCGGGCGCAGGATCGCTCTCCGTGTCCGCAGGGTGCTCGCTCTCGGTCGTGGTCGCCTCCAAGGCCGGTTCCTGCGCGGACGCGGGCGGAGGCGCGGCGTTCGCGGCCGGATGGACGTCGCTCGTGCCCTCGTCGGCGTCGACGTTCGGCGCGTTGTAGCGCGGGGGCTCGCCGGGCTTCGCGTAGTCGATCCAGAACGCGGACGACTCGCGCACGTCCATGTGGACGAACGTGCTGTTCGGGTAATAGCCGCAGCCGACGTTTCGGAGCGTCCGGCAGAAGTCGCGCACGGCCTCGTTCGGGACGCCGACGACACGGAAGTCGATCGCCTTGCCGTGATTGTGGTTCGAGTCCTTCGTGTACTGCGTCGGCGCGTACGGGCGGAAGCCGCTGACGATCTCGATCTTCCGGCTACCGAAATGGTTCGACACGATCCCGAGCAGCGAGATGAGCCGTGCCTCGATCGGGTGGCTCGCCCCACTCGGGAAGCGCATCATCTTTTCCATCGACTTGAGCGTTCCGGCCGAGACCTTGCCGCCCTTGTCCGTGATGCGGAGGTCGAGCTCCTCGGTCGACCCGAGGCGCTTGACGTGGATGACGCCTGGCGTCTTCGGCTTCGCTGCGTAGGTCGTCGGCTTGCCGTCCTTCGCGTCCTTGCCCGCCTTCGCCTTTCCGTCCTTGTCCTTGCCCTTGCTGTCCTTGCCCTTGTCGTCGCCCTTCTTGTCTTGTGGGCGAGAATCGACCTTCGGGATCGTCAGCACGTCGCCCACCTTGAGGCGCTTCACGTCCTTCAGGTGGTTGGCCTCGATGATCGCCTTCGGCGAGACGTGGTACCGGTTCGCGATCGCCTGGATCGTGTGCCCTTTGCCGATCGTGTGCTGCACGTCCGCGCTCGCGAGCGAGGAAGACAGCCCGATGGCCGAGGCGAGAGCCGCGAACAAGACGCCTTTGCGCATGATGAGCGCACCTCCTTACTCGATTCGGGACCCGACACAAGAGGGGAAGGGGTGCGTGTCGAAGTGTCCGTAATCATGGCCATTTGGGGCCGCGAGCACTGCGACACGGGCACGCTCCCCCAGCCCATCGCCACACGTAGCCGCCGCCCGTCGCGACGACGAATCCACGCTCGATCCGCGCCGCTGATCGCGCGCGCGCTCGAAGAGAGATCAACCGCCAAGCCGCCAGGTCGCCAAGGGATGGTGCCTCGCTGCTCTTCCAACCTGGTGCCTCGTGGGCTCTCCCGAAACGCTCCGCGCATGCGTGATCCCTTTAGAGGAGTAACGCTTGAAGTCGTTGAAATGAGTCTTCTCTGCCTGGCGCGCGCGCGCGGACTTCGAGGAGCAGCTGGTCGAGCAGGAGGCCGACGTAAGACAGCGCT
>JAEXCN010000180.1 GCA_023402175.1 Pseudomonadota bacterium
CCTTCCGATCGCCATCGTTCGGCGAGCGTGGCGAAGGACGAACGGCAACAACGAACGGCAACCAACCAACAGCCGACCGACGCGACCAACGTCACCGGTTTCGGTTCTCATCGTTCGGCGAGCGAACGACCTCGGACCCGCGACGCCTGACCGACGGACGCGATTGGTTCGTCCGACGAACGAACGGCCGCAGCGCGCCCGACGGACGCGACCGGTTCGCCCGGCGGCCGGCCGGCGTACGGCGTCAGTTGCGCGCGGTCTTCGTACGCGGCGGCAGTGGCGGCGTGATGCCGATGCCGAGGAACGTCCCGGCGTTCGTCATCACGTACGCGCGACCGGCGTAGGCGGCCGGCGTCTGCGCGAAGCCGCTTCCGAGGTCGATCCCGTCGATCACCTTGCCGTTTCGTGGCGAGATCAAGAACAGCCCGTAGCGCGAGGTTCCGACCAGGATGCCGCCCGCGAATGCGATCGGCGCCGTGACGCCGCCCTCGGGCACCTTGTTGCGCCAGATGACGCGTCCGGTGAACGGGTCGATGCCCATGAGACCGGTCGTGGCGCTCGATGCGAGCAACATCTTCTTCGCCGGCACGACCGGTCCGCCCTTGTCCGGACCGCTCGGGTGCGGCGTGTGAGCGGCCTCGTCGAACAGCATCAGGTCGGTCACCCCGATGGCCTTGTCGTTCGTCCACACGCGTGCGCCGCTCGCGGCGTCGAGCGCGTAGATGCCGCCCGCGTAGCTCGAGACGTAGACGACGCGGCCCTGCGGGTGCTGATCGAGGATCGGCGTCGTGTCGACGTCCAGGTACCGCGGCGCTTCTCCGGCAGCCTGCTCGGCCTCGGCCGAGAGGTCCACGGGCGTCCACTTCTCGGCCCCGTCACGCACGTCGTACGCGGCGACGTGCCCGTCGGAATACGCCATGTAGACGATGCCGGTCGACGGATCGAGGCCCGGACCAGCGTGACCGCTGATCTCCATACCGAGCGCCGGCGTCCGGTGGACCTGCCACTTCGGCTTGCCCGATCGGCGATCGATCGCGAACAGGAAGTCGGACGCGTTGCTGAACATCAGCGTCTCGCCGAGTCGAACCGGCTTCCGCGCGACCTCGGCGCCGGTGTCGAAGCGGTACACGAGCTCGCCCGTCGCCGCCTTCACGGCGTAGAGCGCGCCATCGTTCGACCCGAAGTAGACGTAATCCATCTCCGCGTCGTAGAGCGGCTCGCTCTGGACGACGCCCCCGGTCTCGAAGCGCCAGATCGAGCTCGCGTCGCCTCCGCGAAGCGCATAGAGCCCGCGATCGGACGAGCCGACGAAGACGCGATCGTGCTCCGGATCGAGCTCCGGCCTGCCGCGCTCCCATTCCTCGCCCTGCGTGCGTCCCTCGATGGTCAGCTTGCGATGCGCGAAGACGTGCATCGCGTTGCTCGGCCGGTTGTACCAGCTCGGAACCTCGGGGTTCACGCGGTCGCCCCCGAAGAGCTCACCGAGCCCGCACCCGGAGGTGCCGAGCGCAAGGAGAAGCGCGATGCCCGTGATGGTGGTGGTTCGCTCCATGCGGGCGACGCTCAGTGCGAGCCCTTCTTCTGCATTTGCTCCATCAGCCTCCGGATCTGCTCCGGAGTCAGGTTCATCCCGCCGCCCGACGGAACGTGCGATTTCGGCGCTGCCGCCGGATCGATCTCGCGGAGGCGGTCCATCGCGACCTCCCGCAGGTACGGGAAGCTCGGAGGCGTGGGCAATCCCATGGCGATGGGCTCGTCGACCTTGTCGAGGCGCTCCTTCAGGCTGAGGAGCAGCTCCTTGGCCTTGTCCTTGTCGCCCTTGCTCATGAGCACGCGCGCCTGGTGATACATCGCGAGCTCCTTGAAGCCCTTGGCGGCGTTCACGTCGGTAGCGTTCTCGAGCTCCTTGAACGCCGCGAGCGCCGCGTCGAGCTCCTTGTCCTTGTCACCGGCCCCGGCCTTCAGCTCGTGAGCGAAGCCGAGGCCCTCGAGCGCCCTGCCCTGCACTTCGAGGTCGGCGGCGGCGAGCGCTGAGCCCTTCACGTCGTTGAACGCCGCGAGCGCGCCGTCGGCGTCACGCTTGTCGAGGAGGAGCGAGCCCTCGGCGAGGCGCGCGAGGATCGCGGCGCCCGTACCAGGGAACTTCGACTGCACTTCCTTGTACTGCTTCAGCGCGGCCGCCCGCCGGTCCTCGAACGTCTTGAAGTACTGCTGGTGATTGTCGTCGTCCTCGTCGTCCTTCTTCGGTTCGCCGATCTGCGCGCGCTGCGCCTCGACCGCCTTCGTGAGGATCGCGGACGCCTCGGTCTCGCGCTTGTGATCGTAATAGAGGTAGCCCGCGAGCCCGAGGAGGCCGGCGCAGAGCGCCAGGCCGACGATTTGAACGAGCTTTTGGTTCTTCTTCGCCCAGTCGGTCAGCTTCGCGGTGCGCTCGATGAGCGGATCGGCATCCGCGGCCACCGCGACGGTGCGCTTCGGCTCCGCGCGCTTGCCGAGGTTCGTCAGCTTCTTCGACGCAGCGACCTCGAGCCCGCCCTTCTTCTTGCCCTTCTTCTTCGCGGCGCGACGCTCGGCGAGCTTGCGCTCCTCCTCGCGGGCGAGCGCCTCGACCTCGTCGTCGGCGCCGAGGGCAGCGACACGTCGAGCGATCGCAGCGGGGTTGGCCACGTCGTCGTCGTCCTCGTCCTCGTTCGAGCTCTCGGGCACGGCGGAAGACTCGGTTTCCGCCTTCGTCTCGGCGCCCTCGGGCGCGTCGGCAGACGCGTCGTTCTTCTCGTCGAGCTCGTCTTCGCTGCGTTTTTCGTCGCTCACGCGCGGGACAATAGCCTCAGCGTCCCGAGCAGTCGAGCCCAGGTTTTCGGGGCCCGCACGGGGGGACCGCTCTACGGAGGGACGTCGTCCGACGATGCCCCAGCGTCCCATTCGCGCGGCGGCGGGGGCGGGATCTCCGAGGCGCGCGGAACAGCCCAGAGCGCACGGATGCCGCTGGGAACGAACAGGTCGAGCTGGACGTCGCGCGACGCAACCTCTCCCGCTTCCACGACGAAGACGTTGCCCGCGCTCGCCTTCGTCTCGGCGACGGCAGCGCCATCGATCGACCCCGACAGCGGCCCCGATCCGTCTGCGCCCAGCACGAGGACGCGTGCCGGGCCGGCGTTCGGGAGCCGGACCTTGACCGAGACCCGCTCCGGCAAGCTCTCTCTACCGTCGGGCGCGACCCATCCGCCACGCTCGGGCGAGAGCTGCTTCGCGTCCTTCGCGATCGCGACCGCATCGAGAAGCGGCTCCGGCGTCCCCGCGAACCGAGCCAGCGGAGCGATGAGCTTTTCGCGCGCGCCGAGCTTGAGCAGCGTCCGCGCCTCGGGTGCACGCAGGTGCACGTATCGCTCCTCGGCGAAGACGCGCAAGAGCGGCTCTTTCGCGCGGAAGTCGCCGATCTCGGCGAGCGTCTCGACGACGTGCGGGCGCAGGCGGACGTCCTCGAGCGACCGCACGAGCACGGGTACGGCGTTCTTCGACCGGAGCGCCGCGAAGGCGCCGAGCATGTCGCGCGCATCGTCGAGCTCGCCTGCGCCGCTCGCGCCGGGCAAGAACGTCGAGGTCCATCGCGCGACGAGCTCCGGCTCTCCGCGCACGTCCCCGTGCTCCGCGAGCGCGAGCGAGGCCGCATATTTCTCGTCGTCCGTGCCGCTCTTGCGCAGGACCGCATCGACGACGGCTTCGAGGCGTTCGGTCGATGGACCGAAGCCGTGGCCGAGGCGGAGCAACGCGAGCGAGCTCCAGCGCCGGACCTCGGCATCGTCGTCGCGCGCCTCGGCGCGTTCGAGCTGGGCCGCCATCTCCTGAGCGTGGAGCCGGAAGGCGCACCGGGCAGCGAGGCGGCGGATGTCGACGCGCGCATCGTCGAGGAGCGCCGCGACGTCTTCGGCCGCGTCGACGTCGCCCTGGAGCCCGCGCCGGAGCGCATCCGGAAGCCCGCTCGCCTCGACCTTGCCGGTCTCGCGCTCGATCGCGACCATCAGCTTCCCGAGCTCGGTGACGCGCTCGGGTCGGTCCACGATGGGCTGCTTCTGGCCGGGGTCGTGCGCGACGTCGAACAGCGTGCACGAGCCGATTTTCCGCGCGCAGACGAGCCGATCGGTGCCCCGCGCGACGAGCGTGTAGTCGTCGGTCTCGGCGAACGCGAGCCCTTGCTCCGTCGGCGGCTCGGTCCCGACGAGCGCCGGTCCGAGGTCGCGTCCGCGGAGCCGCGGCGGGATCGGGACATCGAGCGCCGCCAGCGTCGTCGGCAAGAGATCGATCGTCTGCACCGGCGGGGCCACGACGCGCGGCTCGATGCCGGGCCCGACGACGACGAGCGGCACCCTCACCTGCTCCTCGTAGACCGTCGTGCCGTGATACCGCCCGCCGTGATCGCCGTGCTCCTCGCCGTGGTCCGCGCTCACGATGAACACGGCGCCCGGCGCGCGATGCTCGCCGACGAGCTTCACGATGTCGCCGACGAGCGCGTCGGCGGCGGCGATCTCGCTGTCGTACGCGTCGACGCGCGGGTTGCCCTCGAACGGGAACTCCGGATGCGCCTCGTACGGCTCGTGCGGCTCGAACAGGTGTACCCAGAGGAAGACCGGCTTGTCCTTTGGCGCGAGCGTCAGATAGCGCTCGATCTGCGCGCGGCGGACGTCCGTCTTCGCGAACTCCTCCTTCTTGTATTCGAAGCCGAGGTTCTCGTCGCGCATGCGCCGGAACCGGTGCTCGTCGATGAAGAAGACCGCGGGCGGATAGAAGGCGGCCGTCCGGTAGCCGTACCGGCGCAGCATCAGCGGCCAGGTCTCGCTCGCGTCCTCCTCATCCCCGAGCGCGAGCAGCGGCTTCATGTACTTGCCGGTCATCAGCGACGCGATCGAATACGACGTGTGCGGCGTCGGGCAGTACGCATGCTCGAACCGCGCGCCACGAGCTGCGAGCGCGTCGATGTTCGGCGATGTCTTCCGCGAATAACCGTAGGCGGACAGATGGTCGGCTCGGAGCGCGTCGATCGTGACGAGCACGATGTCGTGGCCGAGCCAGTCGAGCGCGCGCGCGCCCGGTTTGCGGTCGCGGAGCGCGGAGAGCGTCGCGGCGGTCGCGGCGTCGTCCTCCTCGAGCATCGGAGGCGGCGCGATTCGGCTTGCGAGCACCACGGATCGACCGAGCACCGGCGCGCGCTCGAGCAAGATCCGCCGGAGGTTGTCCTGCGTACGGACCTGCTGCGCAGCATGCGGGCCCCACGCGATCGAGCCGGCCGCGAGCACGATGGCGGCGAACGCGATCGGCGTCCCTGCCCTCGCCCGCCGGAGCAGCAGCGACGTCGCGGCGAACGCGACGAAGGTCACGAACCACAGCGCGAGGTGGAACGCCGGGTAGAGCCGCGGCAGCACGAACGCGTCCGCGAGCCACGCCGCCACGGCGAGGCCGGCTCCCAGCCCGGCAACGACGCCGGTCCGCATCCGCGGCAGCAAACGCGCGAGCTGCCAGGCGACGAGCCCGCCCCCGATCGCGACGAAGACGACGAACGGCGCTCGGATCGCGAGGCTCGCCATGCGCCGTCCGGTCGACACGCCGACGCCCACCGCAGCCCCCGCGAGCAGGCCGACGATGGCGACGGCCCATGCACGGTTGGCCTTAGCGAGGCGCGCCATGAGGACCGCCGCGATCGCGACCGGAAGCGAGATCGCGAGCGCGATCGGCGAGAGGAATTTCCGCGCGCACGCCATCTCCCAGGTCCCGACGAACTCGGCGCGGTACCCGATCCCGATGGCGAGGTTCTCGATCGCCAGCAGGACGACGAACGCTGCGAGCACGAGCCCCACGTCGCGATCGAAGCGGCGAAGGCGCAACAGCGACACGGCGCCAGACAACTACCCTCCTGGCGGGGAGCTGTCGAGCGACGTGAACGTGATCGCTTTCGGCGACGCCTTCGGATTCACCGTTGGCGTCGGCGCTCGGGGGGTGAGGAGACGCTCCTCTACTTGAACTCGATCTCGAGGATCTCGTAGACGCGCTCGCCGGCCGGCGTGCGGATCTTCACCTCGTCGCCGACCTCCTTGCCGAGGAGCGACTTCGCGATCGGCGCCGTGATGCTGATGGAGCCCGCGTTGATGTCGGCCTCGTCGGCGCCGACGATCCGGTACGTGACCTCCTCGTCGGTCGCCGTGTTGAGGAGCTTGACCGTCGCGCCGAACGCGACCCTGTCGCCGGCGAGCTTGGACGGATCGATGATCTCGGCACGCGCGAGCTTGTCCTCGAGCTCCTTGATCCGGCCCTCGTTGAAGCCGCCGCGCTCGCGCGCCGCGTGGTACTCGGCATTTTCGCTGAGATCTCCGTGCGCGCGCGCCTCCGCGATCATCTGCGTGATCTGGGGGCGGTCGACGGTCTTCCTCCGGTGGAGCTCCTCTCGAAGCTTGGCTGCGCCCTCGGGGGTGATCGGGTTCTTCTCGACCATGACGACCACCACTTTTACCCGACCGGAGTCGTCGGGGCGACCACAAGTTGTGGTACTTGCACATCGTGCCGATTGCCGGAGATCGCCCGGAGACGGGAGTCCGCATCCGAATCGAGCGTGACAAGTCACGCGACGATCCCCCGTGGAGCTACGTCGGGGCTGCCCACGTGCCCGAGGCGAGCTTCCCGGTCGCGGTCGTCGTCGACGCCGCCGGAGAGGTGACCGTCACCGTCTCGCCTGCCCCCGACGGCGCGGCTCCTCCACCCGATCTCGTCGAGAAAGTGCGGCTCATCGTCCGCACGGCCTACCGGCAGGCGAAGGCCGACGACGAGCCGCCCGCGTGGCGTATCGTCCGCTGGCGCGGCGAGAAGTAGAACGCCGGCGCGCGGGCACGCATCTCACGCCTGTCCGCATCCAGGCGATCCTCTTCCGCCAAAGGCGTGGTAAGGCGTGTCCCCGATGTCTCGGCATCTTGCGCTCCTGGTCGTGACGACGGCCCTCGCGGCAGGCGCCGTCGGCTGCGAGAAGCCGGAGGCCCGGACGGCCCTCAGCTACACCGCCGACGCGAAGCGCGCGTACGACGAGGCGATGAAGGAATTCCAGTCGCACAACTGGATCGAGTCGCAGGCGCTCTTCCGTGAGGTGAAGCGGAAGTACCACTACTCGAAGTACGCGAAGCTCGCCGAGCTGCGCATCGCCGACGCCGACTTCGAGCAGGAGAAGTACGCCGAGGCGATCCGCGGCTACCGCCAGTTCGTGCACGACCACCGGTCCGACGCCGAGGAGGTCGCCTACGCGCGCTCGCGCATCGCCGAGTCGCAGTACAAGCAGATCAGCGAGTCGTTCTTGCTCCCGACCGCGGACGAGCGCGATCAGGCGGTCATCCTCGACGCCTTCAAGGAGCTGAAGGGCTACATCCACGATTATCCGGACAGCAAGGAGTCGCCGAAGATCCGCGAGCTCCTCGCCGACGTCACGGCGCGCTTGATGCGCCATGAGCTCTACGTCGCCCGCTTCTATCTCGCGCGCGACAACTTCCAGGCGGCCGTCTACCGCATCCAGTACGCGATGCGGAACTTCGCGGGCGGTCCCTCCCTCCGCGGACCGGACGAGGCGATCGACTCCGGGCTCGAGGCCGAGGCGCTCCTCTTGCTCGGCGAAGTCTATCTGAAGATGAAGAAGTACCCGGAGGCGCACGAGACGTTCGACACGATCCTCCGTGACTACCCGCGGAGCCCGCTCGTCGTCCAGGCGCAGAACTTCCTCGCGTACATGAAGGAGCGCGGCGTGTGAGGAGCGGGTCGCGGGCGGGGGTCGCGCTTCTTGCGACGCTGCTCGTCGCCCGCGCCGCTGCAGCTCAGCCCGAGCCTGCACCGCCCGCCGCTCCGACCGCTCCTGCACCACCGCCCGCCGCTCCGACCGCCCCTGCACCGCCGCGACAGGCGCAGCATCCTTCACCGAAGGCCGCTGCAGACAATGGCGAGCACGGCCCGCCGTGCGAGCCGGCGTTCATCGAGCGGGTCTACAAGGCGACGAAGCCGAGCGTCGTCCGCATCACGAGGCCGGACGGCGCGCTCGGGACGGGATTCGTCTTCTACGACAACCGGCACGTCGCGACGGCGCTGCACGTCGTTGACCTCGGACGGGACGTGCGGGTCGAGTTCCCGAGCGGCAAGTCGATGGACGCGGAGGTCGTCGCGGTCGACGAGGACCACGACCTCGCCCTGCTCGAGCTGTCGGAGCCGACGGACGCGCCGGTGCTCGTGCCGCGCACCGAGGTCAACGTGGGCTCGCCGATCCTCGCCATCGGCAACCCGTACGGCGACCTCGCGCGCCTCTCGAACGAGCTCGAAGGTCTGCTCAACTTCAGCGTCTCGCAGGGCATCGTCAGCGCGAAGAGCGATGCGTACGTGCAGACGGACGCGGTGCTGTCACCCGGTAACTCGGGCGGCCCGATGCTCACGTGCGACGGGAAGGTCATCGGCGTCGCCGATCGGCTCCTCGACTCCCGCATCGGCTTCGGCGTGCCCGTTCATCACCTGAACCAGCTGACGACGCGCCTCGGCGGGCCGAAGTACCACGGTCGCTGGATCGCCAGCGACGGCGCGCTCGGCCTCGCGTGGCACTCGGACGCGAGCAACTACCTCGGCTTCTATCTGGGCGGCAGTATCGTCGGCTACGACCGCATCGCGATCACCACGCGCATAGGGATGACCTTCGCCGGCAAAGGCGACACGACGCAGCCGATCGTGGACCGCTCCGTCCGGCGGATCTTCGGCGAGCTGACGATCGGCTACCGGATGCTCTTCTTGCCGTACGCGTTCCCGACGTACTTCACGATCGGTGGCGGCATGCTCGCGACGTTCGATCGTGGCGAGGAGACGCGTCTCGGGATCACGACGGACACGCCACCGCGCCTCGCCGCGGCGACGACGAACATCCGAGGTGGAGGCATCGCGCCGATGGCGCAGGCAGTGCTGCACCTCGCCTCGCTCGAGCTGTCGTACGGGTTCGCGCTCGACGTGCTGCACCCGAAGTTTTCGACGCATCGAATTCTCGTCGGGCTCGCGTTCTGACCTCCATCGGGATCTGGTAGATCGACGGCGATGATGAACGACGTACCCTCCGACGCCTCTTCGATGATCGAGATCCAGCCCGCATCGATGAAGAGCTCGGGCCGCTGCGCGTGCTGCGGAAAGTCCCGCCGCACCGTGTGGGGCTACGTCTTTCGCGACGGCGGCCCGCGCGCCTGCTACTTCGTCGAGTGGACGATCGGCCGAAAGGACTGCTCGGCGCGGTTCGACGTCGTCGTGGGCGATTGGTTCGACGGGACGACCGAAGCCGATCGCGAGACCGTCTCGCTCGAGTACCGTCTCCTCGACACCGGTCCGTCGTTCTCCGTGGTCGACGCGGAAGGCCGTCCGGCGGCCGAGGTCGGGCGCGCGATGAAGGGATCGGAGGTCGCCGGGACGGCCCTCGCCAAAGAGGTCGTCTCGATCGCCGACGCGGTCCTCCAAGTCGACGACCGGGTGCGCGAGCTGGCCGCGCGCGTCAGCTCCTGAAAACAGGTCAGATCGCGCTGGGAGAACCCCTTCCCGATGCTACGTTCGAGCGCGATGACCCACCCCGCGACGGACAGCAGCAAACCTTCCGCGAAGACGATCCTCGTCGTCGACGACGAGAAGAACATCCGGCGGACGCTGCAGCTCGTCCTCGAGGGCGAGGGTTATCGCGTCATCGGCGCCGAGACCGCCGAGCACGCGGTCGAGATCCTCGTCAGCCCGAACACGCCCGTCGACCTCGCGATCTTCGACGTGAAGCTCCCGGGAATGAGCGGCCTCGAGGCGCTCGAGCGGATCCGCAAGGAAGAGGCGATCAAGGACACGCCCATCATCGTGATCAGCGGACACGCGACGGTGAACGACGCCGTCCACGCGATCAAGCTCGGCGCGAGCGACTTCTTCGAGAAACCTCTCGCCCGCGAGCGCGTCCTCGTCAGCGTGAAGAACGTGCTCGAGGCTGCGCAGACGAAGCGTGTCCTCGAGACGATGTCGCGCGAGCAGCTCGCGAAGTACGAGATGATCGGCAAGAGCGCGCCCATCCAGCGCCTCTTCCACGAGATCGAGAAGGTCGCCCCCACACGCGCGAGCGTCCTCATCACCGGCGAGAGCGGCACCGGCAAGGAGCTCATCGCGCGCGCGATCCATCGGCTCTCCTCCCGCGCCGAGGAGCCGTTCATCAAGGTGAACTGCGCGGCGATCCCGCGAGAGCTCATTGAGAGCGAGCTCTTCGGCCACGAGAAAGGCGCCTTCACCGGCGCGCAGTCGAAGCGTCGCGGCTTCTTCGAGCAGGCCCACGGCGGCACGCTGTTCCTCGACGAGATCGGCGACATGGACCTCGTCGCCCAGGCGAAGGTGCTCCGCGCGCTGCAGTCGGGCGAGATCTCGCGCGTCGGCAGCGAGCACGTCATCCACGTCGATGTCCGCGTCCTCGCGGCGACGAACAAGGATCTCGCGAAGGGCGTCGAGAACGGGAGCTTCCGCGAGGACCTCTTCTTCCGTCTCAACGTCTTCCCTCTCCGGAGCCCGAGCCTGCGCGAGCGCGTCGAGGACATCCCGCTCCTCGCGCACGCGTTCATGCAGGGGTTCGCGAAGGAGAACGGCACGAAACCGAAGCCGATCGACGACGCCGTCATCCACGCCCTCGTCGCACGCCGCTGGCCGGGCAACGTCCGCGAGCTGAAGAACGTCGTCGAGCGGATGGCGATCCTCTCCGGCGATCGCGTCACGATCGCAGACCTGCCGGAGGATCCGCACGAGAGCCCGTTCGGTGAGGAGGAGAATGCTCACGACGCGGCGCCGTCGGAGGCGTTCGAGGACGATCGCGAGGAGCAGCCGTCGACGCGCGCGCCCGTCCCCGGTCAGTACCTGACGCTGCGCGAGTACCGCGAGCAGATGGAGCGGAAGTACATCGTCGACACGCTGAAGCTGACGGGCTGGAACATCTCGCGGACCGCGGTCGTCCTCGGCGTGGAGCGGACGAACCTCCACAAGAAGATCCGCGGCTACCAGATCAAGCGCGGCGAGGGCTGACCGGCCTCCACGCTCTCGGTCAGCGTGTGCCGGTCGATCCGTAGCCGCCCGCACCGCGCGCGGTCTCGTCGAGCGTCGTCACGACTTCGAGCGTCGCCGTCCCGTGGCAGGCGAAGACGATCTGCGCGATGCGCTCGAGCGGCTCGATCGTGACGGTCTCCGCGCTCAGATTCACGAGCGCGACCTTGATCTCTCCCCGATAGTCGCTGTCGATCGTGCCCGGCGAGTTGATGACGGTGATCCCTCGCTTGGCCGCGAGCCCGGACCGCGGGCGGACCTGCCCTTCCCACCCCATCGGGATCGCCATCGCGAGCCCGGTCGGGACGATGGCCCGCTCGAGGGAACGGAGCGTCAGGGGCTCGGTGATCGCCGCTTGCAGGTCCATGCCCGCGGCGCCTTCGGACTGGTAGCGGGGCATCGGGACGAGGACCGTGCCCATCGGCTGCACGCGAACGACGAGCCGAACTTCGCCGACAGCGGGCGTATTTTGCTGTTCCACGCGCTCCACCTCCGAGCTCCGCACCTACACCAAGCGCCTCGCGGTGTGTAGAGTACGCTCGTATCCGCTCGAGCGACCCTGACGACGACCCAGATGGCGACCCAGATGGCGACCCAGATGGCGACCTTGACGCTCGGCACCTCTATCCACGCCCGACCGGCGGGCGCGTAGGGCGCTTTCGCACAAATCCGCGAGAATGTGCCGTACACGTTGCGCTCCGCAGAGTTAGCCGCGGTAATCTCGACATGATGGCCCGACCTGACGAGCACTCACCGAGAACGGTGGGACGCTACGTGCTCTACGGAGAGCTCGCGTCGGGCGGCATGGCGACGGTGCATTTTGGCCGTCTCAGCGGACCGGTTGGCTTCTCGCGCACCGTTGCGATCAAGCGGCTGCACCCGCACTACGCGAAGGATCCCGACTTCGTGACGATGTTCCTCGACGAGGCGCGCCTCTGCGGGCGCATTCGTCATCCGAACGTCGTCCCCACGCTCGATGTCGTCACGACGCACGGCGAGATCTTCATCGTCATGGAGTACGTCGCCGGTGAGGCGCTCTCCAAGCTGCTGAAGGCGGCGACGGCGAAGAACATGATGATGCCGCCGAAGGTCGCCGCGACGATCATGTCGTCGGTCCTTCACGGTCTGCATGCGGCCCATCAGACGAAGGACGAGCACGGGCGCGAGCTCGGCATCGTCCATCGCGACGTGTCCCCACAGAACATCCTCGTCGGCGCCGACGGGACGGCGCGCGTCCTCGACTTCGGTGTCGCGAAGGCAGCGGGGCGTCTGCAGACGACGCGTGACGGCCAGCTCAAAGGCAAGATCGCGTACATGCCGCCGGAGCAGCTGAGCGGCGCGCCCGTCACGAAGCAAGTCGACATCTATGCGGCCTCCGTCGTCCTCTGGGAGGCGCTCACGAGCCGGCGCCTCTTCGACGGCGAGACGGAGGCGATCGTCCTCGCGCGCGCCATCGAGGGCTGCATCGATCCGCCGAGCACCTACAACGCGCTCCTCGAGCCGGCGGTGGACGCCGTCGTGCTGCGCGGCCTCTCCCGAGATCCCGCGATGCGCTTCGCGACCGCGCGCGAGATGGCGCTCGCGATCGAGCAGACGATCGGGCTCGCCTCCCCGTCCGAGGTCGGCGAGTGGGTCGAGATGGTCGCGGGCGACGAGCTCCAGCGGCGCGCGCAGACGATCGCCGAGATCGAGGTCGCCTCGCTCAACGCGCCGACGACGAACCCGAGGATCGGTCTCGCCAGGCAGCCGGCCACCGAGCCTCACTCGCAAGTCTCGAGCATCTCGGTCTCGAGACCCGCGGTGTCGATCGTCCCGCCGAGGCGGACGAGCGCTGCCAAGCTGCTGGTCTCCTTCTTCGCGGTCCTCGCCATGATCGGCGGCGGGCTCGGCGCCCTCGCGATGCGGGACGTCCTCGCCGGCCCACGCCACGCCGATCCGAATCAGCTCGAGGTGAATGCGAAGCGTGGGCTCACGCTGATCGGGCCGCAGATCGTGGCAGGCAAGGCCGCGAAGGAAGCGGACCACGCGCCGGTGGTCGTCCGGCCGCCGCCGCCGCCGCCGCCGCCCACTGCGAAGAAGCCGAACCCGTGCGATCCGCCGTACACGATCGATCTGGCGACCGGGCGTAAGAAGTACAAGATGGAGTGCTTGCACTGATCGCGCGCCCGCCCTCGCGCGCGCGCGCAGCACGGGCGAGACACGCGACTCTGTCCGGCTGCGCGCTCCGCGTGCGCACGCTTTTTTTCCTCTGCCGGCGTCCCAGGTAACCTGTAGCCTCGAATGAGAGACGGAGGCCCGACTCGATGAGGGAGAGCACACGCAGGGGGTATTCGTGGCGAGGAGCCAAGCCCGCGCTGATCGCCGCGACGGCTGTCGTCACCACGATGCTCGCGGAAGGCGTTGCCTTCGCCGGCCCTGACGAACGTGAGCAATGCGCGGGCTCGGCGGAGCAGGCGCAGCAGCTCCGCGATGAGGGCAAGTACCGCCGTGCGCGCGAGCAGATGCTCGTCTGCGCGCGTGACGTCTGCCCCGGGCCGATCAAGAGCGACTGCGGGAAGTGGCTCACGGAGCTCGATCGTGACGCTCCCACCGTCGTCTTCGGTGCACGCGACAACAAGGGCTCCGACGTCCTCGACGTGAAGGTCTCGATGGACGGCGCGCCGATCCAAGAGCGGGTCGACGGCAAGCCGGTCCTCGTCGACTCCGGCGAGCACACGTTCAAGTTCGAGAGCAAGGACGGCAGCGTGAAGGAAGAGCGCGTGCTCATTCGCGCCGCCGAGAAGGCTCGCCCGATCATCGCGACGTTCCCCGGCGCGGCGGCTCCCGAGAAGGAGAAAGAGAAGGACAAGCTCCCGGACGACGGCGGCGGCAACGGCAAGGAAGGTTCGATCGTCCCGGCGCTCGTCGTCGGCGGTATCGGCGTCGTCGCGCTCGGCAGCTTCGCGGTCTTCGGGATCGGCGGGAAGAACGACGTCGACGACCTGCAGAAGTGCAAGCCGAACTGCGCCGAGTCGGACGTCGACAGTGCCCGCACGAAGCTCATCATCGCCGACATCTCGCTCGGCGTCGGCGTCGTGGCGCTCGGCGTCGCTGCGTACATGTATTTCACGCGCCCGACGATCGAGACGAAGGTGCAGACCGGCATGCAGCCGAAGAGCGAGAAGAAGAGCGGCTTCATCCACTTCGATGCGCGTCCGCTCGCTGGTGGCGGCTACGCAGGCATCGGCGGCGCGTTCTGATCGTTCGCGCGCGAGGGGGCGCCCCTCGAGACCGGAGACGGCAGACCGGACACCGGAGACCGAGGACTCGCGTCATGAGCACCGCACGGACCACCCTCGGTGGGTGGCCCGCACATCGACTGTCGAAATTCCCGCGCTAGCCGTTTTTCGCGAGAGCGAAAGCGCGTAGCGCGGGCATATAATTCATCCGTATCGTGGGCCAGCGCGCCGCCGCACGTCAGGGACGCAGACAGGGAGATTTCCTCGCAGGCAAGTACCTGCTCGAGGAATGTCTCGGTGTTGGCGGCATGGGCGAAGTGTATCGAGCGACGAACGTCTCGCTCGGTCGCAAGGTGGCGATCAAGGTGCTCTCGCCCGAGTACGTGCACATCGAAGAAGACGTCCTTCGCTTCCTCCGTGAGGCTCGTGCTGCGGCAGCGGTTCGTCATTCGAACGTCGTCGACGTCCTCGACGTCGCGCGCGACGACGACGGCACGCCCTTCATCGTCCAGGAGCTGCTCGCCGGCGAGGATCTCGAACGCTACCTGCGCTCGCGCAACGGACGACTGTCGTTTGACGAGGCGCTCGAGATCATGATCCCCGTCGCCGACGCGGTCGCGGCGGCACACGCTCAGAACGTCGTCCACCGCGATCTCAAGCCGGCGAACATCTTCCTCGCGCGCGAACGGAACAAGATCACCCCGAAGGTCCTCGACTTCGGAGCGTGCCTGTTCCCGACGATCGCCGAGCGCTCCGCGAAGGAAGTGCGGATGCTCATCGGGACGCCGCATTACATGGCGCCCGAGCAGATCGTGAGCAAGCAGGACGTCGACACGCGATCCGACGTGTGGGCGCTCGGCATCATTCTCTACGAGATGATCGTCGGCGAGACCCCGTTCGAGGCGGAGACCGCGAACGACGTCCTCGCGCTCGTGAAGAAGCGCGATGTGCCGCCGCTACGCCAGTACGTGAAGGATGCGCCGCGCGAGCTCGAGGAGCTGATCGCTCGCTGCACGAAGCGCGATCGCCTCGCCCGCTTCCGCGACGCGGGCGCCGTGCACGAGAACATGCTCGAAGTCCGCCGTCGCATGCGCGGCGGTCCGGTCTCGTCGAGGATGGACACGCTGACCGAGCTGCCCGCGCAGCGCGCTCCGCTCGAAGAGAATGCGCCTCCCGCGTCGTCCAAGGACGTGCCTCGGTCTGCGCCGCGCCCGCCGAAGCCGCCGTCGCTCGATCAGGCGGAGCCACGCTTCAGGATCCCATCGCTCGATCGGATGGATGCGCCCGTGTCGAAGTCGAAGCGCGCAGGCCTGTTGACGCTGAGCTCGCCGGACAGCTTGCCGCCCGCATCGCTCGACGCGCTCGATCTCGACATCCCGCCTCCGGCCGTGGACCATTCGACGGCCGCGCTCCCCACGTCTGCTTCGGCCGAGCGCCCGATCGCGGCGGGGCCGCCTCGTGGTGGCGCGCGCAGCGGCCTCGTGGACCCGTCGGGCATCCGTCAGCTCGAGCCGGAAGAGAGCGGCTCCTCCCCTTCCCTCGATCTGGCGGCCCGACCGTCCTCGTGGCCACCGGCACCTCGCGGCAGCTCGGGCCCGCCGCGGACCGCATCGGTCTCCTCGATGCCGCCGGTGCTCGATCCGCGCCGCGTGCCGAACGCGCCGAGCCCGATCCCCGCCGCTCCATTGCCTCGTGAGGTGCGGGAGTCTGCCCCGTCGCTCACGGGCGAGCGCGCGCCATCCGGGTCTGCGACGGCGGCCGGCGCACGGCCCAGACCTCCTGCGGTGATTGCGGCAGCGGCCGCTGCACCGCGCGCCGAGCGCGCCGCGCCGGCTGCCTGGTCGACGGCCGAGGCGGTGAAGTTCGTCGCGTCGATCGCGCTGCCCGCCATCGGCGCGTTCACCGCCGTCCTCGCGATCCCCGCGCTCGGCAGTCCGATCGGCCGCGCGCTCCGCGGTGATTCGATGTTCGCGAGCGGCGTGCTCACCGTCGTTGCGCTCGTCTGCGCCGCCGCGCTTTGCGCACGAAGCCTGCTCGGAGAGCGGAGCCGCGCGCTTCACGTGGCCGCTGGAGGCGGGCTTCTCTTCGGCATCGTGATGATCATCGTCACGTTCGCCGCGAGCGAGGCGGCCGCGCTCGGCGTGCCCTCGTCGATGGGTGGCCTCTCGTCGGTCGTCGCGCCCATCGCCCCGATGGCGCTTGGCCTGGGCGCGCTCGCCCGCGCACGGGCGAGCTGGGTCGACCCGTACTCGCGCGGGGAGGCCGTCCGCTTCGCTGCGCTCGCGAGCGCGATGCTCTTCTTGATGCTCGCGCTCAGCCCGGTAGGCGTCGTGCGGACGCCGTCGCGCCCGTCACAGCTCAGCCGAACGCAGACGAACAACTGATCCGTTCGCGCGCTCGCCATGCAGCGCCGCGCGCGATGGGGCCCTTCGGCTGACGCTTTTGCCGTGACGAGGCGCGTGGTAGTCGTCCGGCCTCTCCGGGAGCTCACACATGACGAAGGATCTCGTTCTCATCCTCGACTTCGGCTCGCAGACGACGCAGCTCATCGCGAGGCGCGTCCGCGAGAGCAAGGTCTACTGCGAGATCCACCCGTGCAACGTGGCCTTCGAGGAGATCCGGGCGAAGAACCCGCGCGCGATCATCCTCTCGGGCGGCCCGGCGAGCGTCTACGAGGACGGCGCCCCGAGCGTCGACAAGCGCATCTTCGAGCTCGACATCCCGATCCTCGGCATCTGCTACGGGATGCAGCTGATGGCGCACCTGCTCGGCGGCAAGGTCGAGCGTGCACAGAAGCGGGAGTTCGGCCTCGCCCAGCTCGTGGTCGAGAAGACCGAAGGCATCTTCCACCGCTTCGCGCGGAGCGAGAGCATCGACGTATGGATGAGCCATGGCGATCGGATCGCGAGCATGCCCCAGGGCTTCGCGACGATCGGCCTCTCCGGCAACACGCCCTTCTGCGCGGTCGCGAACCCCGCGAAGAAGCTCTACGGCGTGCAGTTCCACCCCGAGGTGGTGCACACGCCGCGCGGGACCGACGTCCTCGCGTCGTTCCTCTTCGAGGTCACCGGCCTCGAGCCGTCCTGGACGCCGGGCTCGTTCACCGACGAGGCCATCCAGATCGTCCGTGAGAAGGTGAAGGACGACGAGCGCGCCATCTGCGGCCTCTCCGGCGGCGTCGACTCCTCCGTCGCGGCGGTGCTCTGCCACAAGGCGCTCGGTGACCGGCTCACCTGCATCTTCGTCGACAACGGCCTGCTCCGTCAGGGCGAGTTCGAACAGGTCGTGAGCACGTTCCGCGAGACGTTCCACCTGAACCTCGTCCCGGTCGATGCGCGCGAGCGATTCCTCTCGGCGCTGAAGGGGGTCACCGACCCCGAGCAGAAGCGAAAGATCATCGGCAAGGTCTTCATCGACGTCTTCGACGAGGAGGCCGCGAAGGTCGAGAACGCGGCGCACCTGGTACAGGGCACGCTCTACCCGGACGTCATCGAGAGCGTCTCGTTCAAGGGCCCGAGCGCCGTCATCAAGAGCCACCACAACGTCGGCGGCCTTCCCGAGCGGATGAAGCTCAAGCTCATCGAGCCGCTGCGCGAGCTCTTCAAGGACGAGGTGCGCGCGGCCGGTGAGGCGCTCGGAATGCCTCGCGACATCCTCTACCGCCAGCCGTTCCCGGGCCCGGGTCTCGCCATTCGCTGCCTCGGCGAGGTCACGCCGGAGCGCCTCGCGGTCCTTCGCGCGGCCGATCACATCGTCAGCGAGGAGATCCGCGGCGCCGGCCTCTACAACGAAGTTTGGCAGAGCTTCTGCGTCCTCCTCCCGGTGCGGAGCGTCGGCGTCATGGGCGACTACCGCACGTACGAGGAGACCTGCGCAATCCGCGCGGTTCGCTCGGTCGACGGCATGACCGCGGACTGGGCGCCCTTGCCGTACGAGCTGCTCGGGCGGATGTCGAACCGGATCATCAACGAGGTGCGCGGGATCAACCGCGTCGTCTACGACATCTCGTCGAAGCCGCCCGCGACGATCGAGTGGGAGTGAGCCGCGTGCCGCGCGCTCTGTTCGCAGGCATCTTCGCGGCGCTGCTCGCGCCCGCGGCGCTGCCTGCGTGCGGCCCGCCGAGAGAGCCGAAGACGATCTCGATGCGCATGGTCGGCGCGCCGCCGAACGCTTCGGTGACGATCGACGACATCTTCGTCGGCCGACTCGATACGGTCGTCGCACGGGGCGTCGCGTTGCCGATCGGTCCGCATCGCGTGTCGGTCGAAGCGCCGGGTTATCTGCCGTGGGACAAAGTCGTCGAGGCGAAGGAGGGCGCGGGCCCACTTCGCCTCGAGGTTCGGCTCGTCCCGATGCCGGACTGACGTTCCTGTCAGACCGATCGTCGGCGGCGAGCGACGGCGCCGGCAAGAGCGACGCCGAGCACGAAGACCATTCCGTCCGCACCCGAGGGCATCGATCCGGGCGCAGTGCTGCAGCCTGACGTCTTCTTCTTCTTTTTCTTCTTCTTCGGGCCCGCGTCCCAATCGCTGTAGTCGTCGGCGGAGGACTCGCCGCTCGGCGTGTACTCGTCGTCGTCCGACTCCGGCAGCGGCGCTTCTTTGCCTTGCTCGGGAAGACCGTCGCTGTCCGCACCGCCATCGGTATCGTCTGAGCCCGCATCACCGCCCGGCGGAACGAGGACTTCGCCCGCGTCACCTCCCGGTGCCGTTCCGTTGTCCGCCTTCGGCGCGGCCTGCGCGCCCGGAGCGCCGCCGTCGTAGCCCTTCTTCACGCAGCCGCCCATCGCTTCGCTGCACGAGTGCGTCGTCTCGACACCGAGCGTGGCGAGCCACGTCCCGACCTTCGACGCGGCGTCGACCTTCGTGTGGTGCAACGTGACGGGGACGAGGCTCTCGGCGTCGAACGTCGTGAAGTTCGACGTGATGCCCGCAACCGCCGCTTGCCCGCCGCGGAACAGCGGCGCGCCGATGTCCGTCTTGCAAATGCGCGGCTCCGTCGGACGCCAGCCGACGCCGGGCGTGACCACGTAGCCTGCAGCGAGGCGCGAGACGAGCGCCGGATCCTCGATGTACGGGCTGCCCGCGTGGTTCACCGCCTTCGCGGGGACGGCGATTGTCTTGAACGTCTTCGCGCCCGTCGGCGTGCCGTCGAGCTTCTCGCATCCAGAACCGACGGCGAGCAGCGTGTCGCTCTGACCGACGGCATCGAGATCGATCGGGACCGTCGGAACGCTCTCGAGGTCAGCGTCGAGGATGAGGACCGCGATGTCCTTCGCGTCGCTCGCGCCGATGGCTCCGAACGCGCAGACGTCACCGGTGCACTTCGCGGTGTACGAGGGATGGATCTCGACCTCTTCGATCGTCACCTGACGATCGTTCTTGTTCGCCGGCTTCTTCGCCGCGCCGCCGTCCGCATCTCCCGCGTCGGCGCCGCCGCTGGCCTCGTCGCTCTCGTCGTCGCTCGCGCCTGCGTCGGCCGCTTCGAGGACGTCGTTCTCGGTGTCGGGCGCGGCGATCGTGCGGAGCTCGCTCGCCGCCTTAAAGCTGATCGTCTTCCCCGGGGCGATCGCGGAGCTTTCGGCCACGCACCGCGCTGCGAGGAGCAGGTGGCGGGGCCCGACCTTCGCCGCGGTGCACCCGGTCTCGAGGATCAGCGTGCTCCTCAGAACGGCGGAGGTCTCACCGCCCGCGACGACCTTGTCGGTCCCAGCCGTGGACTCCTCTTCACCGAAGAAGCACCCGACCGCGCCGATCGACGCCGCGAGCCCGATGATGAAAGCCAACCGTCCAAGCTTCCCCGTCTCCATGGCCGATGTAAGTGCAACACTCACTCCAACGCTCGCGCTGAGTCTTGCGCAATGATTTCAGATACTTGTCGCATGCCCGCTGGATCGGCCGATGTCCAGCGCCCTCCCCTTCCTGGATCCTCGTCGAAGCACCAGCGGCCGGTTCCGCCAGAGCTGAAACCGCCTCGCCGTCGTGCCCGACCGCGCTTGGACGCGAGAAAAGCGGCGTTCGTCGTGCTGACGCGCTTGCGTTGAGGCGTAGTTTCCGCCATCTTGCGCGCCCCTATGGCTAACCGCGCGATCTGGAGCATGAGGAAGCGTCACGAGTGGCTCACCACGCCGCTCAAGAAGAAGCGCGTCAAGCGCGCAACGCGTGTGCGTTGTGGCCTGCAGGATGCGATCGACCGCAAGGCGTCGGCCGAGCAGGGCGAGTGATGTGGTGCGCGCGATGAAGCGCGCGCCCGTCTCCTCTCGCTTCTTCTCCTGTCGTTTGAAGCACGCTTCACGCGCCTGACGCGCGGGTGCCGTCGTTTGTGGCGGCGGCCCAGCTCATCGTGCGTGTCGTGCGTGCAAGGCCGAGCGATCCGTCGCGCGCCGCGAGGATCGCTCCGCCGGTACCTGCCGTGCGCGCGTGCATGATCGCGAGCGAAGCCCGCGCCGACGCCTCCGCGTTCGACGCGCGGGTCGCGTCGATGGCCGTCTTCGCGAGGCAGACGCGGATCATCGACTCGCCGTGGCCCGTCGTCGAGCACGCGGCCGCGCAGTCGTCCGCGTAGGTGCCCGCTCCGACGATCGGCGAGTCGCCGACGCGGCCCGCGAGCTTGTTGACCATGCCGCCCGTGCTGGTCGCGGCAGCGACGTGCCCGTTCGCATCGCGCGCGACGGCTCCGACCGTTCCGCCGGCCCATGCTTCGGCTGCGTGCTTCGCGCGAGCCGCCTCGAGCCTTTGCCGCGCGTGCTCGGTGACCATCGACGCGGGATCGGCGCGCTCGAATCCGTGCTGCAGGGCGAAGCGCACTGCGCCTTCTCCTGCGAGTAGGACGTGCTTCGAGTCGTCCATCACGCGCCGCGCGATCGCGATCGGGTTCTTGAACGGAGGCAGCGCGCACACGCCGCCTGCGCGAAGGCTGCTCCCGTCCATGATCGCGGCGTCGAGCTCGATCGCGCCGTCCTCGTTCAAGCAAGCTCCGGTGCCGGCATTGAAGCAGGGATCGTCCTCGAGCACCTCGACGGCGCGCTGCACGGCATCGATCGCGCTCCCTCCAGCGGCGAGCACCTCGGCGCCGGCGGCCGCTGCGCGCTCGCAGCCCGCGATGTGAAGCGCGACGCGCTCGGACGCGACGTCGCCGGCGCCGCCGTGCACGAGGATCGACCACGTCGCCGCGCTGCTCCCCCAACTCGCGGTGATGACGGATTCGGACGCGACGTCTTTCTCGTTCATGCTGGCCTCCCGCCTCGAACGATCGCGAGTAGCGCACCGAATGCTCGCGCCGCAAGCGCCGTCGGGGAGCGCGCCGAGCAGGCAGCGCGTCAGGGCAGCGCCTCAGGCTTCAGCCTCTCACGATGCGGTGCGACGCGCAGCGCGCTCGAGACCTTCGTGGCCCCATCGCAGGCGCGCAAGCGAGGCGCCGAGCAGCACGAGCGGCGGGACCACGGCGAGCGCTGCAGGCGCGACGCGTGCGGCGGCCGCCTGGAACGCGACGAGCGTCAGCAGCGCACACCCGAGGCCCTCGCCGAGCGCGGCGAGACGCATGCGCCTCAGTCCTCGGCGATCGAGCAGACTCCGACGAAGCGCCGCGCGCGCTGCGACGAGCGCGAGGGCAAGACCGGCGACGCCCGTTGCAAGCGCAGCTGCGCTGCGGCCACCTCTCGGCAGGGCGTCGTCGACCGCCGGCGGCGCTCCTTCGATCGAATATGTCTCGCCATCGGGCGCGATGCGGACGCCGAGCGTCGGGCTGATGAAGCTCCCCTCGCCCGTCGCGACGAACGTGTCTCCGACGGCCGGGCGCGGATAGAAGGCAGCGGCGTCGATCTGCGGGATCGCGACGATCGCGAGCGCGACGAGCACCGACGGCAGCGCGGCTCCGAGCGCGGCTGTGCGCCCTGTCCGCGCGGGCGATCGACCAAGGGCCTCGAACGCACGAGCCTCCTGCCGAACGCGCGCGGTTCCGAGCGCGAGCGCTGCGCCGACGGCGCTGCACAGAGGCGCGAGCGGCAGCGTGCGTCCTGCCCTTGCTCCGACGGTCAGCTGCCCCTCGTCGCTCGCGGCCGTGACGAGCCACACCACGACGAGGCCGAGCACCGCTCCGCCGAGCGCACGCAACATCGCGCGGATGTCCCACGGGGTCACGAAGTTGGCCTCGCCGTGCTCGATTGGATACCACGGGGCGGAGGCGATGCGTTCGATGCCTTCGATGCCTTCGATGCCTTCGATGCTGGCCTCGGGGCTGCTCGTCCTCGTGGTCGCCGCGTGCTCGGGCAAGGACCCGTACAGTCCCGGGACGAAGCTCGGAAAATTCCACGTCACGGGGAAGCTCACGCATACGTCGTGTGGGCCGACGCGGAACCCGTGGGAGTTCGACGTGCGCCTCAACCACGACGGAACGACCATCTACTGGGTCCAGGGAGGGCCGCCGATCCAAGGCGAAGTCGACGCGACAGCACGCGCACGGCTCCAGGCCGAGGTCGTCGAGGAGGTCCGAGCGGCCGACGCCAAGACGAAGCTCGAGGCGTGCGCGATCGCGCGCAATGATGTCCTCGCGCTCACGCTCATCGACGCCGATGCGCAGCCGACGAGCGATCCGTCGCTGGTGCAGAGCTTCGGCGGCGAGCTCGTCTACACATTCGCGCCGACCGCTGGATCCGACTGCTCGGATCAGACCGCCGCAGCGGGAGGCGACTTCGCCGCCCTGCCCTGCGAGGTTCGCTACGACCTGTCCGGCACGCTCTCGTCGCCGCCGACGCACTGAGCTCGTCGCCACCGACGCACGGATAGTCGGCGGAGCGCGCAGCTCGTCCCTCTACGGATACGCCCGCGGATACACAAGAGCTCGTCGAGCATGGTTGTTGCTCGGGATCGAGCGGCGAAGGAATCGTCGCCGGCCCCCTGTTGCATTCAACCTTGGGTGTTAGACTCTGAGGACACGCGGCGCTGGGGCGATTCGTCCCGGATGGTCCGGCGGAGGACGACCTCCGCAAGCGCTGCACGGCCCGGGGTCTCCTTGCCTGAAGCACTTCGACCCCCAACTGGAAACGTCCGCGCGAGGCGGCGGTGATTCCCATGAGCAACATGGGGCTCTCACCGCTGGGCCCGCGGGCGCCGGCACGTCCGGAGGAGGAACAGCAAAATGCATAAACGTAGTGGCTCTCATCCGGGAGCGCGTACGTAGCGAAGTGCGCTGACAAGAGCGCACGGTCGTCGTTGCCCTGGCTGACTAGAGGTCACCTCGGCAACGCGTCGCGGCCCCGGAAGCAGAGGGCCGACGTCGCGGGAGCCAAGAAGAAGGCCCCCTCGGCGCCGCGCAGGATCGGTCGAAAGACCGAAAGCGGGACGGCCCGGGATGCCACGAGGTGGCGACCCGGGCCGTTTCTTTTTCCCCTCTTTTCGCGTTCGCCTCGCGTCCGTGATTGACATGCGAAGGGCCGAACGTTACGAACGGCATGGCTCTGCGGGACTAACTCAGTTGGTAGAGTGCCAGCTTCCCAAGCTGGATGTCGCGGGTTCGAATCCCGTGTCCCGCTCAAACTTCTCGACAAAACTGGGGGTTCGCGGGACACGCGGGACACTTTCGGGACGCTCCGAGCCGATCCTCAAGAGGCACTCGGGGAGCGCCGGGAACACCTCCCCGAACCCCTCCCGGATGGCCGCCGCCTCCCGGACGTAGTCGGAGAGCACGGCCAGGGTCTCGTGACCGGACCGAGCCCGGATCTGGAGCTCGGAGTCCCCCCGGATGGCCGCCCAGGTGACCGCGGTCGCGCGGAGGTCGTGGAAGGTCATCGCCTTGCGGGTCGCCGTCGCGTTGTGGAGCGCTTGGCGGTCGATCCCTGCCGTGACGAGGTCATCTCGGAACACAGCCGCCATGCCGCCCCGGCCCGATGGTGGAGGCAGGACCGGGAAGAGGAGGCCGCGCCCGTCCTTCGCCTCGACGAACATCGCTTGCAGCATCGGCAGGACGTTGGGCTCGAGCCGGAACGTCCGCGCAGCGTCCGTCTTCGTCCCCTTCGTTCCGCTCGGCTTCGTCGTCGAGAGCTTCTGCTTCCGCAGCTTGCTCACCGCTTGACGGTCGCCTTCACGGTCGACCGCCTCATGCACGGTGACGAACCCTGGCCCCGTGTCGACGTCGGCCCACTTGATTGCGGCGATCTCACCCGCGCGCATGTAGCTGTAGACGGCGAACGCGTAGAGCCGACGACGCCAGAGCGGCACCGCCTCACACGAAAGGAGCTGGAGCAGCTCCTCCGGGTAGAGATACTGCTTCGCGGTTTTCTGTCCCTTGTCCGGTCCGACGACGCCCGCGAACGGGTTGGCGTCGAGCACGCAGAGGCTCGCCCTCCTTGCACTTGGCGGCGTCGTTCATCGTCTTCGAGACCCAGCCCCAGATGTTGCGCGCGGTCTTCCACTTCATCTCGCCCGAGGCGACGAGCGCGTCGAGCTGTCCGCCGCGCTCAAGCGCGCAGAGGACGCGCCACTCGATCGGCCTTCCCAGCGAGCGGCGATTTAGCTCAATTCGCGTTGACATCGTAACTCGGGCGCGCTCCGGTCGGATTGTGAGCATTCGAGATCCGCTTCTCGCGGAGGAACGTGCGGCACTCCTTCGGGCCAAACGTCCTCGCGTCGGCTTGCCGACATTCTCGAAACCACGGCGGCCGCTGCCACTCCTCTCGGAGGCGCGGCAGCTCGATCGAAGCATCCGGCCGCGTCATGCGGTGTGGGAAATCACGTTGCGGTGCGATCAGGCATGTCGGCACTGTGGCTCGCGAGCGGGCGTCGAGCGAGCGAACGAGCTGACGACGGAGGAGTGTCTCGACCTCGTCCGGCAGCTCGCCGAGCTCGGCGTGATGGAGGTCACTCTGATCGGGGGTGAGGCGTATCTCCGGGCAGACTTCGTCCAGATTGTGCGCGCCATCCGTTCCCACGGTATGCACTGCACGATGACCACGGGCGGTCGCGGCCTCGACGCGACGGTTGCCCGAGAAGCCGCCGCTGCCGGTCTCGCGAGCGCCAGTGTCTCGGTCGATGGAGCCGAGGCGACGCACGATCGACTGCGCGGGGCGAAGGGCTCGCATCGAGACGCGATCGCCGCGATGCGTGCGCTTCGCGAGGCGGGCGTACGTCTCACCGTGAACACTCAGATCAACCGCCTGAGCCTCCCCGACCTCCCGAGCATCTTGGAGATGCTCGTGAGCGAGGGTGCCGAGGCATGGCAGATCATGCTGACGGTCGCGATGGGCCGCGCTGCTGACGAGCCGGACGTCCTGCTCCAGCCATACGACTTACTCGACCTCTTCCCTCTCCTCGATACGCTCGCGGTACGCTGTGAAGAGCACGGCGTGCGGCTCTATCCCGGCAACAACCTCGGCTACTTCGGCCCGTATGAGAGCCGACTTCGCGGGACGTTGCCGCGTGGTCACGGGACCTCCTGCTCGGCCGGACGCAGCACCCTCGGCATCGAGTCCGACGGTCTCGTGAAGGGCTGCCCGTCGCTTCCTTCCGAGAAGTGGGGCGGAGGAACGATCCGCGATCACTCCCTCGTGGAGCTTTGGGAGCGCGCGTCCGCGCTCCGATACACGCGCGATCGCACCGTGGAAGATCTGACCGGCTTCTGCCGAACTTGCTACTACGCAGACATATGCCGCGCCGGATGCACCTGGACCGCGTCCGTGCTCTTCGACCGGCCGGGCGACAATCCGTACTGCCATCACCGCGCGCTCGAGCGCGATCGTGAAGGGCTCCGCGAAAGACTCGTCCTCCGGCAACCGGCCCCTGGTGAGCCGTTCGATCATGGAATTTTCGAGCTGATTGTCGAACCTGTGCCCGCAATGAGAGAGAGAAATTCATGAGCCAGCTGGAAGCGTGTCCTCACTGCCATCGCCACGTGAAGGTCAGCGAGTCGTCGTGCCCGTTTTGCGCTCGTTCGCTCGTGGATGCCTTCGCGAACCGCCCGCCACGCGTCGCGCCGCGAAGGCGTCTCGGGCGTGCAGCGACGTTCGCCTTCGGAGTCGGAGTCGCGATGACCCAAGCCGCATGCTCCGACAACGACAGCAAGATCGACACGGCACAGGGCGCCGCCACCATCCCAAACGACGCTGGACCGGACGCTGGACCGGACGCCGAACCGGACGCAGGCACGCCGCTGGATGTCGATTACGACGGGGGCGCCGTTCCGATCTATGCGGCGGCACCGACGAGCGATGACGGCACGCGACTCGTCAGTCGTCCGTCTCATGGCAGTCGGTCCACGAAGTCTTGAGCACTTCGCACTTCGCAGCGGCGCGAACGTCGACGTGATGCGCATGCTGCGCGGTGGCTGCCATGATGGCGTCGTACACGGGTTCGATGGTCCGCTCTCGGTCGTTTCGGACCGCGTCCGCCCACGCGTCCTTGGCGATACCTCGGAGTATTCTCGCGACCTCCGCGGA
>JAEXCN010000183.1 GCA_023402175.1 Pseudomonadota bacterium
ATGCTGCGCGGTGGCTGCCATGATGGCGTCGTACACGGGTTCGATGGTCCGCTCTCGGTCGTTTCGGACCGCGTCCGCCCACGCGTCCTTGGCGATACCTCGGAGTATTCTCGCGACCTCCGCGGAAGCGTCGCGCCGGCCGCTGGTCGATGCCGCAGCGGATGTTGCGCGCTCCACCGCGCGGTCGAAGCGCTCCCATCGTGACAGCCCCTCCTCATCGCCCTCGGCCCCCGCGGGCGCGTTTTCGCTGCGAGCCGGGAAATTCCGCTGCGAAGTGCCCGTCGTGGAAGGCGATTCGAATCCCGTGTCCCGCTCAAATTTCGCGACAAAACTGGGGGTCGCGGGGACACTTCGGGGACACTGCCCGGAAGCCAGCCCCAGGAGGCACGTCGGCAGCTCGGGGAAGACGGTCCCGACCCCTTCTTTGATGGCCTCGGCGTCGCGAACGTAGTCCCTGAGGACGGAGAGCGTCTCATGTCCTGACCGGCCTCGGATCTGGAGCTCGGAGTCTCCCCGGATCGCCGCCCAGGTGCAGGCCGTCGCGCGGAGGTCGTGGAAGGTGATCGCCTTCCGGGTCGGGGTCGCGTTGTGGAGGGCCGGCCCGAGTGGACGAAGCTCGCCATCGCGTGACGGCTCTCCCTGCACCGAGACGACGGCATGACGATCGCCGACGACATCGAGCGGCATTGCGCCGGCGGCGCCCGGCGAAGCGCGCGGCGGATGCTGCCCAGCCGTTGCGAGCGGCTTGGCTCGCTGAACCGCCCTGCGCATCGCGTGATAATGGTCGCCGCAATGGCGAATGCACGGATGTCCCGCGTTCAGCCGCATGGTCGGCCCCGACTACGGACGGGCGGCGCCCTGGCCGTCGTGCTCGTGTTCGCGTGCACGGCGAGCTGTCGGCGAGCTCCGCCTCCGAAGATCGGCTGGCTCGCGGCGTCGGACTCCGACCCGGACGAACCGCAGCCGGTCGAGAGCGTGTACCAACCGCTGCCTCCGATGGACATCGGCATCCTGAGGGACGAGGAGGAAGGGCCTTGTCCTGAGGGACCGGTCGGCCAGCTCCGGGACGCCACGACGGCGCTCGGGCGGCTCTGGCTCCTCGATCGTGATGGCAGGCTGTGGTCGTTCGATCGAGCGCTCGAGCACCGGCAGGGGCATCTCGCGGACAGGGCGGTCCACGTCATCCGTCGTGCCGCTGACGGCTCGCTCTGGGCCGTCGTGAACGAGGCGAACCGATGGCGCGTCCTCCGGCGCGATGCCTCGGGTTGGGGTCACCTGGGCGACCTGCCTGAAGCGGCCGGCGCGCTCGGGGAGCGAGAGGGACGCCTCGTCTTTGCGACCAGGGAGTGGAAGACGTTCTGGTTCGACGCCGCCGGCCTGATGCACGTGTGGACCGCTCCGCCTGGGCCACCTTGGCAACACAATGGTGATACATCCGTCGCGGTCACGAGCGACGGCTCGATCTACGTCGGCCGCGATGCCGGCGAGTTCGGAGGCAGCCTCGAGCGGATCGACGTCGGCGGCCCGGGTCGGCGGACGACCCAAGAGGAAGTCTATGGTGGTCCGATCACGGGCGTCGTCGTCGACCCGACCGATCGACGCTGCGTGGTCGCCAGCCACGGGCTCGCTCACGGATGGGAGAGCGGCCGTGTCGTCCGGTCGTGCCCCGGCAACGTGTCGGTCATCCTCGAAGAGGAGCTGTCTCCGACGCGACGTGGAACTCGCGAGACGCTGGCCTTCTACCAGCTCGTCACGAACGGCGGCACGGTCTACGCGATCGCCGAATCGGAGACCTATGCGATCACGGGTCGGGCCGCGCGACAGCTCGCCCCGCCAATCTTTGCCGAGCGCTGCGGGCTGACCATCGCGCAGGTCGAAGCGTTGACGTTCGTGCGCGATCCGTGGATGGCGAAGCGCTATCCGCGCGAGGTCATCGGCAGCACTCGATTCGTGATGCCTGCGCTGTGATCGCGCAGAGGCCGTCCTCGTCGGCTCACGCCGATCGCGCGCGTGTGGAGCGGCGCCGGGCGGCGCGCGTCATGCGAGCGAGCGGCTCGTCATGCCGGTCGGGCGGCATGCGGGTCGGGCGGCAAAGCTCCGTCTACGGCAGCCTCGAAGCTCTTTGACCGTCCGGCAGCGCTAAGATTTCCTGCCCGTCACCACGCCCGTGAGCTGCATGGCGGACTGACGTGCCTGCTCGCTGCGCTTCGTGAATGGCTATCGTGCCGGAGCGGCGCTCGGCCGACGACGAGCTGCCGGTGGCCGGCACGGCGCATGCCGAGGCGACACCGCCAGTAGCGCGCAACGCGGGATCTAGTCGTCGTCCTCCTCGACACTCGCGGCCGCTGCATCCTCAGACGCCTCGTTCACCGCGCGCAGGACCTCCTCCTCGCTGATCAAGCGCGGTTGAGGCTGAGCGCGCCCGCTGTCGTTGGAGAGACCAAGATCTATCGTCGTCGAGTGAATCAGGAAGCGGCCGATCTCCATCGTTTCGGGCGTGTCGTAGAGCGCTCCGCCGAGGCGGAACGCGACGAGGAATCCTTCGCGGACCGGCATCGCCGTTGTCTGTAGCGCCATCATGTAGGCGTGAAGCTGGTAGTAGCCCTTCACGATGTCCCGGCGCGCGGAGCGATCGTAGGCCTTCGACTCGACCGCGAGTCCCGCGAGGCCGATTGCATCGGGCTCCAAGTTGCTCAGGCGCGGACGGACCAGGACGACCAGGCCGGCGTCGTGGAGATACTTCGCCAGCTCTAACGTGAGATTGTCCTCACGCGAGCGGCGGTCGCGTTCGGCGACCTCACGGAGCCGATGCTTGTCGTACCAGATCGAGCGCTCCTTGAAGCGCTCGATCAGCGTGCGATTGGAGAGCGTCGACGCCCCTAGGACGTGCAACTCCTCCAGGAACCGATCGAGATGATTGCGCGCGTCCGCGAAAATTCGCGCGAAGTCCCTTGAGCTTTTGTCGCGCAACAGCATCCGCGAACTCGTTGCGAGGAAAGAAATCGGTCCAGTGGGGGATGGGGCCCACGGGCGCGTGTTGCGCACGGCATACAGCTTGGACGAGGAACTCCAGCGACGTACGTGGCGACGTCGCTTGCAACGCTCTCCAGCCGTCGACGTGATGCTCATGCTGCGCGGTGGCTGCCATGATGGCGTCGTACACGGGTTCGATGGTCCGCTCTCGGTCGTTTCGGACCGCGTCCGCCCACGCGTCCTTGGCGATACCTCGGAGTATTCTCGCGACCTCCGCGGA
>JAEXCN010000195.1 GCA_023402175.1 Pseudomonadota bacterium
GTTCCTCGTCGAGTGGCTCGGCGGTCCGCGCAGCTACTCGACGCAGCACGGACATCCCCGATTGCGGATGAGGCACGGGCACGTCCCCATCGGGGTCGACCTGCGCGACGCGTGGATGCGCTGCATGAGCGCGGCCCTCGTTCACCCGTCGATCGACGACGACGTGCGCGACTTCCTCATGCGTCGTTTCGCCGAGGTCGCCGACTTCCTCCGCAACCGCGTCGAGTCCTGAGCGAGCACGCCACCGCTGCCGCGGCGACAGCGAGCGCGAGCGGCGACACTCCGGCGCGAGGCGCACCGCCGATCGAGCAGCCGCCCTGCCCTTCGCCATCGACGCGCGTGCCCGAGGCGCCGAGCGGACCGCCGCTGCCGCCGTTGCCGCTCGAGGTTCCCGCATCGTTCGTGCTCGGAGCGCACTCGGCTCCTTTCGGGAAGCCGCCGACCGGCGCCTTCGTGAGCCGTTCCTCCGTCGCGGGGCCGTAATCGCTGTCCTCCTCGATCCGGTCCTCGGGATGGTTCCGGTTCCATAGCCGCTGGAACGCGAGCACCGAGAGACCACCGATGTCGACGCGTCCTTCGCCCTTGTAGTCG
The DNA here is from genome assembly GCA_023402175.1 of Pseudomonadota bacterium. GTDB lineage: Bacteria > Myxococcota_A > Polyangia > Polyangiales > Polyangiaceae > Labilithrix. Next base: position 592 of record JAEXCN010000195.1, read on the forward strand.
AAGTGCACCGGATCGCTCGCGCCGAGCCAGACGAAGTCGTGCGCCGCCATCGCCTCGCGCCAAGCCGCGTTGTCCTGGATGTCGACCGCGAGCGCAGACTCGTGGTTGCTGTTGCCCGGCGTGGCCGCGAGGCTGATGCCGCACCGCTTCGCCTTGTACCAGCGGTAGAGCAGGAGCTGCTGCGGAAGCGTCCGGAGCGCAGAGTTGATCGTCATCGTCACGCCGCGCTGCTTCTGCGCGGCGACGAGCGCCTCGCGCGCAGGCGTCTGCAGCCATGGGAAGACCGCCGTGCCGAGGTCGAACCCGGGCAAGCCGTCGATCGAGCCGAACGTGCCTGGATGCAGGCACTGGATTTCGTCGAGGAGCTGCGTCGACAGGCCTTTGACGACGCTCGTCGTGCAGCTCTCTGCGATCGCGACGGAGACCGGGTCCGAAGCTTCGAGCGCCGCCTCGACGGTCGCGATTGGCTCGCCGCCGTGCTCGTGATGATCGCCGCTGTCGACGGCGTCGCCCGCGCAGCTCGCGAGCAAGATGAGCACGCATGCTGCGAGCGGACGACTTCGCATGACCTCGAGCATAACATCGGGTCGAAGCAGCAAGCGCACTCCCGCGTCGAGCGAGACGAGAAGTGGCATGCGCGCTGCACCAACGTGCTTCGGGGTTCGTCATGTACAGCCTCGCGCTGCTGATCCTTCTCGCCGTCGCGACGATGCTGACCGTGCACGGCATCCGGACCAGGAGCCGTCGCGCGATCGGCATCGGGCTCGGCAGCGCGACGTCGACGCTCATCGTTTTCGGGCTCTTCAGCTTCTGGGGCGAGGTGCTCTGGTTCGACGAGGTCGGCTTTCTCAGGCGGTTCTGGACCGTCGTCGGTGCGAGGATCGGGATCGCGCTGATCGCGGCGCTCTTCGCGGCCGGGCTCGTCGCGCTGATCACGTTGCCGGCGAGGCATGCTGCACGGCGCGCCCGTAGGCTCGGGATGGTCGGCGCAGCCCTCGTCGGCGCAGCTTGGGGAGGCGCGAGCTGGTCGCTCGTCCTGCGCTCCGCGATGAGCGTCTCGACGGGGATGCGTGAGCCCATCTTCGGGCTCGATGCAGGATTCTACCTCTTCACACTTCCGCTCATCGACGCGCTCTTCGCGCTCTTGCTCCTCGTCGCGATCATCAGCGCGATCGTGGCGGCGTGGTCGACGCACGCGGGGCGGCCGGCGCCCGTTCATTTGCAGCTCCTCGGTGCGCCGCCACGACCGAAACGTCCGAGGGCGGCGGTGCCGATCGCCGCCGGTGCGCTCGCGCTCGTGCTCGGCGCCTGGTGCCTGGTCGCGCCACTGCACCTCCTCTACTCGAGCGTCGGGACGGTGCATGGAGCGGGGTGGACCGACGTCCACGTCCGATGGCCCGCCTACTACGTGCTCGCGGCCGTGCTCCTCGCGAGCGGCTTCGTGCTCCTCGTTCCGCGGACGCGGCGTGTGCTCGAAGCGAGCATGCAACGGCGGATGCCGCGGAGCTGGCGCGCGCCCGAGGCGGTCCTCGCGGTGCCTGCGATCGCCGTCGTGACGGCATGGATCGTCGGGCTCGGCGTGCTCCCCGCACTCTCGCAGTGGCTGGTGGTCAGGCCGAACGAGCTCGCGCGCGAGCGGCCCTACATCGCGAGCTCGATCGCGTTCACGCGCAAGGGCTTCGGACTCGATCGCGTTGAGGAGCGGGAGCTGCAGCTCGGGCGCGAGGACGAGCTGACGCCGCAGGTGCTCGAGAGCAAGGACCAGCTGCTCTCCGAGGTCCGCCTCTGGGACCCGCGGGCGCTGCACCAGGTGCTCCAGCAGTTCCAGGCGATTCGCCTCTATTACGAGCTCACGAGCGTCGACATCGATCGGTACCACGTCGACGGGCGCTACCGGCAGATGATGATCGCGCCTCGCGAGATGCAGACGTCGAACTTGCCGGAAGGCAGCCGGACGTTCGTGAACCAGCACTTCCAGTACACGCACGGCCACGGGCTCGCGATGGCGCCGGTGAGCGACTTCACACCCGACGGCTTGCCCGAGCTCGTCGTCCGCGATCTGCCGCCGGTCTCGACGTTCCCGTCACTCGACATCAAGAGACCCGAGATCTACTACGGCGAGCTCACGAACGACTTCGTCGTCGTGAACTCGCGAGCGCTCGAGTTCGACTATCCGCGCGGCGCGGAGAACGTCTACACGCACTACCAGGGAAAGGGCGGCGTTCCGCTCCACGGATTCCTCCGCAAGCTCGCCTTCGGCTGGAAGGTCGGCGGGACGGGGCTGCTCTTCTCGTCGTACCCGACGGACGACAGCCGCATCATGTTCCACCGGAACATCCGCGAGCGCGTCGCGAAGATCGCCCCGTTCCTCCTCCTCGACCACGATCCGTACCTCGTCGTCGACAACGGGCGCCTCTCGTGGATCATCGATGCGTACACGACGTCGACGTACTTCCCGTACAGCGAGACGCTCTCGGATGCCGTCTCCGGTCGCGGCCCCACCACCGAGCAGTGGGTCGGCGAAGAGATGTCGTCGCCGCTCGAGGGCATGAACTACGTCCGCAACTCGGTGAAGGTCGTCGTCGACGCTTACGACGGCTCCGTCCAGCTCTACGTGTTCGATCCGACCGATCCGATCATCCGCGTGTGGCAGCGGATCTTCCCGCACCTCATGCGTCCGAGCAGCGAGATGCCGGAGGTCCTCCGCGCCCACGTGCGCTATCCGGAGGAGCTCCTGAACGCGCAAGGCCTCGTCTATGCGAAGTTCCACATGAAGAATCCGGATGTCTTCTACAACCAGGAAGACCTCTGGGTGCGCGCACGCGAGCAGCGGCGCGGGTCGCTCGGCATCGTCGACCCGTATTACGTGATGTGGCAACCGCCCAGCTCCGAGCAAGCCGAGTTCGTCCTCATGCAGCCGTTCACGCCGAGGAATCGGCAGGTCCTCATCGGCTGGGTGGCCGGCATGTGTGACGGCAACGACTACGGGCGGCTCCTCGCCTATCGCTTCTCGAAAGACCGCTGGGTGCTCGGCCCGCAGCAGGTCGACACGAAGATCGATCAGTCACCCGAGCTCTCCGCGCAGCTCACGCTCTGGGACCAGCACGGCAAGCACGTCATCCGCGGCAACATCCTCGCGATCCCGATCGGACAGACGATCCTCTACGTCGAGCCGATCTACCTCCAGGCCGAGGCCGCCGCGTACCCCGAGCTCCGCATGGTCGTCACGATGCATGGCGATCGGATGAGCTACGCTCCGACCTTCAAGGACGCGCTCGCAGGCCTCGTCTCCCCAGGCCCTCCCGGCGCAGGTGCAGCCACAGCCGCCGCGGCGCCGAACGCCCACGGCACCACTTCGCTCGCGCTCGAGCGCGCACGCCGGGCCTTCGACGAATACCGCCGCCTGACATCGGAAGGCCGCTTCGAAGAAGCCGGCGCTCAGCTCCGCGCCGTCGGCGAAGCGCTCGCCCCCGCGATGCCCGCGACCTCGCTCCCGAACCGTTGAGCGCGTCCTTCGACGTCGAAGTGACAACGTCAGTGCGATGGCTTCGACGTCGAAGTCGATCCGAGCAGCGTCAGTCCGGGCGCTCGTGGCAGCGGCTCGTGTAGGACGTCGCGACGCGGATGGAGCCGGGATCGCGGGCGCCGACGACGCGGGCGTATTCGTCGACGGCTTGCGCCGCTTCGCGGCAGCGTCCGGCGGCGTCGAGCGCTCGGGCTCGGCCGAAGATCGCGAGGCCGTGGCCCCAGCGATCGGCGTCGCCGAACGCGCGCTCGGCACGTGAGAATGCGGCCACGGCTTCCTCCGTTTTGCCGAGGCCCGCCAGCGCCGAGCCGACGTTGTAGTCGACCCACGGGCTCGTGCTGGGGGTGCGCCGGATCTTGCGTTCGAGATCGAGCACCTCGGCGAACTTGCCGTCCGTCAGCGCACGCGTCATGTCCGTGAGGACGGCATCGTCGGGCGATGGCGGCGGCGCCGCGGTACGGCATTCCTTGCCATACGCGACGGCCATGTCGGCGGCGGCGGGGTCTTTCGAGCGCACCAGCGCCGCGTACTGGTCGTAGGCGCGCTTCGCCTCGTCACATTGCCCGAGGTCGTCGAGCACGCGTGCGCGGCCGTAGAGGGCAAGCGACTTGCCCCACTGGTCATCGCCGAAATGGAGTGCCGCTTGGTGGTACGCAGCGACCGCGGCCTCCGACCGACCGAGATGATGGAGAGCGGCGGCCCGTTGGTAGAGCGCCCACGGATTGTTCGGGGCAAGCCTGACGGCGTTGTCCGCACGCGCGAGCGCCTCGGCGTACTTGCCGAGCGAGAGCTCCTCTGCAGCGACCTCCGCTTCGCGATATCCGTTCTGGATCTCGGCGCTCGTGATCGTCGTGCTCTGCGACACCGCCGGGCGGCGGGCGCATCCACAGAAGAACGCCAACGACAAGCCCGCAGCAAAAGCGATCGTGATTCGGGACATGGGAGTCCTCCTCGCCGCGAGCTCTGCATCGCGGGTGCCATTCGTGTTCGAGCCTCGGACCGCCGCAGCCCGTCACGCGCCGGCCCGTCGCAGCTCGACGGACGTCGCTTCGACGATCGCGGTCAGATCATCCAGCGCGAAGAGGTCGGGCCGCTCAGCTCGTCGAGGAAGTCGCGCATGCGCGCGAGCTCGTCGGGAACGAGGACCGGCGCGAGATGCGCATGCGCGTTCTCGGCGTCGTGCACGACACGACGCGCGTTGTTCGCGGCCTCACGCACGATGCGCTGGAGCTGCATCGCGAGCGTCGCGTTGCTCCGCGCGACGACGATCGCGACGCGTTCGAGGCGGGCGTTCATCGTCTGGAACAGCTCGACGAGCCGGTCTGCAGCGGGCTGAGCATAGACCGCGACGGGGCGGTGGTCCGCGCAGAGGATCGGGCGCACGCTTCGCGGCATCCGCATCACCTGGATCCCGAGGTCGCGCGAGTAGTCGTCCACGTCCTCGCGCGTACGCAGCTGGAACACGCGCGCCTCGACCAGCCGACCCACTCGGTTCTCGATGCGATACCGCTGCGCTCCCGAGGTCGGTCCGGGCATGACTGCAGGATAACGCGTAGCTCGTCGCCTTCGCCAGACCTGGAGTCACCTGCTGGACAGCGTCGAGCAGCGTGCCTCGAGCTCACCGAGCGCGGGCGATGCCGGAGAGAACCGCGTCACGGCGGCGAGGTGGGCCCTCGCGCGATCGCAGCGACCATCCGAAATCCAGCTCTCGGCTGCAGAGAGGCGCAGGCCCACGTCGCCGGGATCGAGACGGACGGCGCGATCGAGATCTCCGCTGCCGCGTGCATGCGCGGCGAGCTCGAGAGACGCGAGCCTGCGCCCTGCGGGAACGCACGCGACGGCGAGAACGAGCGCGGCGAACGCGAAGACGAGGCGCGGCGAAGGCGAGGGCCTCGCCAGATCCCCGCCGACCTTCGCGCGCTCGCGGACCGTGCTCGCCGAAGCGACGCCGACGATCCACGCGACGAGGAAGAGCGCAGCAGGCGTCTGCACGACCGCGTCGAGCGAGCTCATCACGAGAACGGCCGCGAGCGTCACGCGCCGCAACGCGCGCAGCGACGGCGACGGGCCTCCAAGACGCGCGAGCAGGAACGCGAGCATGCCGAGGACGCCGAACGCCACGAGCCCTCGCTCGGCCGCGAACCCGAGCACGTCGCTGTTCGGCAGACGGTTCACCGGGACGAGCCCCTCGTGCACGGTTCGATCGCCGGGCTCCGCGAACGACAGGTACCTCGGCGCCCAGTTCCCCGGACCAACCCCGATGGCAGGGTTGGCGGTCGCCATCCGCCAGGTGGTTGCATACTGCACGAGACGCCCGGCTCCGCTCGGCGTCGACGTATCGACCAGGTGGACCAGCGAATCGTGGTACGGATGTGCGCTCCTCCATCGGAGCGTCGTCGGAAGCACGAGCGCGACGCCGAGGCCGATCGTCGCTGCCGCGCCGAGATGCATGATGCGCCGCCGCGCGCCGCCACCCAGCTGCGCGCGTCCGAGCGCGAGCACGAGGAGAGCGACGAGGACGAAGGCGGCGAGCCACGCGCTACGCGTCCGCGTGAGGACCAAGGCGCACGTCGAGAGCGCGAGGACACCGAGCGCCACGCGCCGGCGCCATGCAGGCCCCTCGGCGAGGTACGTCCAGCCGATCGCCGGCGCGCCAGCGACGAGCAGCTCGGCAGCGACGTTGCGCTCGCCGAGCAGCCCGCCAGGAGCGTGATGACGCGCCGACAGGTGGACGACGCCGAACGCTTCCAGCACGACCGACGCCGCGACGAGCCCGAGCGGGACGAGCAGCCCTGCGATCGCGAGCTCGCGACCGCCACGCCCGATCGCACGCCCCACGACGAGGACGGCGAGGCCGGCGAGCCACACCGTCGCCGAGCGAACAGCGAGCCACGGATCGCTTGCGTACGCTGCGGACGCGAGCTCGAGCAGGATCAGCGTCGCGATCGCGTACGTGACGGCGTCGCGCCGGACGCGCAGCCCCTTCCACGCTGCCGCCGCCGCGAGGAGCGCTGCGCCGAGGCCGAGGACGAGCTCCTGCGCGAGGAACACGTGCGCATGCGGTGACGTCGGCGAGCGCGCGTCGACCCGCGCGCTCATCAGCGCAACGAGGATCAGCGGCCCGGCGAGCGCCAGATGTTTCATCGACAATTTTCGTCGCAGGAGATCGACTTGCTCTCGCACTCCTGCGCGCCGCACGCAGCGTCACATTCGGACTTCGTCGTGCACCACTGGCGTTCGCCCGGCTTCTTGCGGCAGAGCGCGCCGACCTGGTGCCCGGACCAGCAGCTGTCGATCTCCTTGCCGAGCTTATTCTCGAAGTCGGACTTGTTGACGTCGCAGATCTTCTTCTTCTTGCAGGCCGCGAGGTGGCACGTGTTCGGCTTCTTCGCGAAGCAGAGCTGCTCGCATGCGTAGACGCGGTCGGCGTATCCGAGGTTGTCCGAGAGCGCTTCGACGTCGTGATCGTGCACGAAGAAGAAGTGCATCAGCTCGTGATAGAGCGTCGCCACCTGCTCGGCGTCGACGGCCGTGAAGAGGAGCGGATTGATCCAGATGAGCGCCCGCCCTTGGAAAACGTTCCCGTAGCCGCCGTCGTTCGCGGCGACGAACGAGTCGTCGTCGGTGCACTTGAAGTCGAAGCTCGTCGTCGCCATCTGACGAAGCAGGCGGAAGCGGATGTCCTGCATCCCGGTGGCCTGCATGCAATCGGAGCCTCCGTTCGTGGCCTTCTCGAGAAGCGTCTCGAGCTTCTGGAGCTGGTCCGGCGAGCACGCGACCTCGTGCGGCGGCGGCGGGAACGGCGGCGCGGGCTTCGGCGGTCCCGAAGGCGGCGGTGTGCTGTCGGGCGGAGGATCGCCGGTGCACTTGCGCGAGACGCGAGCGCCGTCGTACTTCCCGCTCACCGCGAGCTTGCCGGCGTCGTCCTTCGACTCCTCGGTGACCTCCACACGGAGGCCGCCCTCGGCGACCTTCGCCGTCGTTCGTTCGGTGACCTCGCCATTCGGAGCGGCGCGCTCGGAGACGAACGAGACGTTCGGCACGGCTGTCTCTCTCAGCTCCGCGAACCCGTCGGCATCGAGGTCACCGCGCACCTCTCTCCTCCCCTCGACGCCGGTCGACCACGTCATCATCGATGCGGTCCGCTTCACCTCGAAGGTGACCGGGTCGATCTTCACCCCGAACGGGGCCGACATCACGGCGGAGAACGTCTCGACTTCCCCGCTCTTCTGGACGAAGAGCCGAATGCAGCCCTTCGTCGAGAGCGAGATGTCCGTCTCGCCACGTTTGTACGCGGCGCGCGCGTCCCGCAGCGTCGCCTCCGTCGTCGTGTCGTCCGTGATGCTCTCGCATCGCTCGACGAGCTTCTCTACGTAACCGTCGAGCTCAGGCGGCGAGGCGACCCCACCGTCGGGGATCGGCACGGGCGGCAGCGAGCTGCCACCGCTGTTCGAATCGCGCGAGCACGCGAGCGCCGCGCAGAGCGCTCCGCTCACTGCGAGAAAGCCAAGGCGACGAAGAAGGGAGCGCTGCATCAACCCGTTAAGGGCAAGAGCCGTCTCACTTTCATGACCAAATCGACGCGAACGGGCCGTTGTCGTTCGATTGGGTGACGCCGAAGCCCCGAGGTGCGAAGGCCATGTCGCGGCTGCCGTGAATCCATTCCGCGTCCGGCCCGCATCAGGTGGGCGGAGGCGCTCGACGTCACAGATGATGATCGTCGTTTCTCACGGCTTCTTGCGCCGTGCTCGGATCCCCGCGAACGCGAAGCCCAGCACGGTGGCAAGCCCGAGGCTGATCCCGAGCACCGGCCCGCCCATGCCGATCACCCGTTCCGACTCCGGGATCGGACCGCAGACGTCGTCACGCGTGAGCTCCGTCATCACTCCGAGCTCTCGCGCGCCGTAGACGCAGAGCTCACCGCCGCGAAGCACGCAGAACCGATCCTGCGGACAGCTCGGGAGGTCGCTCGGTTTGATGCCCTCGCCACACTGTGCGCCCTCGCTCCGGAGCACCGCGAGCAAGGCGGCGGGGTCTTTCGTGAGCACTTCGGGCATGCCTGTGTGGCATGCAGCCCTCACGCCGCTTCGCTGCTTCGTCGGGCTCGACTTCGGCGCGCGTCGGGGTCCGAGCTCGGCGGGAGGACGTCGCGTGAGCGCAAGAAGCTCACGCTACCTGGTCGAAGCGGTTCCAGAGCTTGTTGCCGTCGACCGCGTCGACCTCGACTCGGCCGCGGGTCGCGAGGACCGGCCGACCCGGGCGCCGCGACTGCGCCTTCCTCGCGGCGCGACCCCGGGCGCGCAGGGTCATCGCTTCGCGTGTTCGGGACTCGCGCGGTTGTCGTGACCTTCGACGCCGGCGAGGATCCCGGCGACGAGGGTGCCCGCCGAGGCGGCGAGGCGTGCAGCGTCCGGCATGATGACGCCGATCGATGTCAGGAACGCGACACTTGCAACCAGAGCGCCGACAGCCGCTGCGACGATGCGAACGCGGACGGTCCGACGTCGCTTGATCTCCACGCAGCGGAGAAACGTCTCGACGCGTACGGAGGCAGGTTCTTCGCTGGAATCGTCCACGAGGTCCGTCGTCCTTGCTGCCATGACATCCCTCCTTCCCGCGATGTCGGACTGACGGTGCACCGAGCGTGCCGGCGCACCGCGGATGCCGAAGCCGGCCCCGCCACCCGCGCGGCGACCGGCGCCGCGGAGAGCGGGAGCTCAGCTTCGTTCGCGATCGACGGCGAAACGCGGTGCGCGATGGAAGCGCGGTGCGCGATGGAAGCGCGGCGCGCGATGGACGGTGACGACGCAGAGTCCTCGAGACATCACGCGCTGGCCGGCGGCGCATCGCCCGAACCCGGCAGCCGCACGTCGAGCTCCGTCCCTTCACGTTCCGTCGACCGGACCTGGATGGATCCGCCGTGTGCTTCGACGAGCTGCCTGACGATGTAGAGCCCGAGGCCGACGTTGCGCGCCCGCGCGTCGAATGCCGACTCAGATGCCGTACGCGTGCGGCACGATGTACGTCGCGCTCGATGTCCGACCGTCGCGCTCGTGTACGCGCACGACGAACGCGATGTCGGTCGGGTACATCGCGAAGTGACGCTGGCAAGCGACGAGCACCTCGCCGCGCTCGCGATCGAACGGCGCGAAGTGCTCGTCGGTGAGGGCGTCGCCGGTCGACTCGACCCGCACACCGACGTGAACGCGCTCGGCTCGCGACAGGTCCATGCCGGCGAGTCGTAGGATGAGGACATCCACGCTCGCGCCGAAAGACACCTCGGTGCGCTTCCCCGGCTCGAACCGTTTCTCTTCGACCGCCAGCCCACGCGCACGGAGCTCGGCGGTCTGCGCGGCCGTCACGACGACGGGGATCGCCGATCGAAACGCGTGAGCGACCTGCGCCACACGCGCCGAATCGGCAGAACATTCGTCACAAGCGAAGAGGTGCCCTTCGACACGTTCCGTCTCGGCAGCTTCGAGGTCGCCGGCCCAGTAGTCGACGAGACGCTCCCACGCGATCGGGGAAGCGCACGTGCGGCTCATCGCGCCCCCTTCGGTTGGTCGAGGCACCGCCGGAGCTGCGCGACCGCGCGATGACGCACGACGCGCACGTTCCCGGCCGTCGTATCGAGCACGCTCGCAATCTCCTCGGCCGACTTGTCTCGGTAGAACGACATGTGAAGCACCGACGTCGAGCGCGGATCGAGCATCGACATGCAACGGAGGAGGGCCTCGAAATCGAGGGCATTCGACTCGGGCAGAAAGGTCGCGATGTCCAGCGTCGCGAGGTCGCTCGGCTCGGCGCGCGTATCCGCATGGCGCGTGCGGAGCGTGAGATGGCGGCTCGTGCCGAGGACGAAGCGATCGAGACGCTCGACATCGGCGACGCGCCGCGCCCGCAGCGCCTCGAGCACCGCGAGGAGCACCGACTGGACGAGATCGCGTGCGCGCTCCTCGTCACGGAGGTGGCGCAGGCCATAGAGGTGGATCCGCGGCGCGAACCGCCGGCAGATCTCCGCTTCGGCGGCGCCATCCCCCGAAGCGATCGCGACACGCTCCGCGAGCTCCGCATCGCTCGCGGAGCGCACGGCCGAAACGTCCGCTCCAGGCGCTGGCGCCGCCCCACCCATCGACGCTGCACTTTAGCACGCCTTCACACGAAGACGCGTGCCCGCCGGGTCACACGCCGAGCGCGTCGGCGAGCCCGAGCAGCTGGGCACGCCCGTCACCTCGGAACGTGCTCCCGTGCATCAGGGCGAGCGTCGTCGGCTCCGTGCGGGCGAGCTTCTCGAGGATCGCTCGCGAGCCCAGGGACATGGCGGCGTAGTGCATCTCTTTCCGCATCGCCTCCGAGGGTCCGAGCACGTCGCTCTCCGTCAGCGCCGGCACGTCCGCCCCCGGGCACGTGAAGAGATCGCCGCAGAGGAGCGTGCGCGTCGTCGCCTCGAAGAGATAGCCGCACTCCCAGTTGTGCGGGAGATGGGGCGCATCCAGCCAACGCACCCGCCGGTTCCCGAGCGACAGCTCTTCCCCGTCGGCGAGCGCACGCGGCGGACGATCGGCGAGGTCCATCACCGAGACCTGCGCGCCGATCATGCCGCAAACAGGCTCGGATCGCGGCGCCGCGGCGAGCCATTCGTTCAGCGAGCCGCACTCGTCCGACTCGACGTGCGAGAAGCTGACGTAGCGAAGCTTCGCGACGTCGCCGAGCACGTGCTTCACCGCTTCGTGCACGAGCGGGAACATGCGCCTCGGCCCGGTGTGGAAGAGGAGCGGGTCTTCGTCGACGACGAGGAACTGATTGAACGTGAAGCCTCCCGGCATCGCGCTCGGCGGGATGGGCGTGCTGATGCGGAAGATGCCGGATGCGATCTCGTGGACGTTCGTTCCGGAGGCGGCATTCGTGACTCGGGACATGGTCTCTCCTTTCCCCGACGTCCGGCGAGGCGGGCGAGCGTTACAAGAAAAAGATCACGACTGCCCGAAACGCTCGACGACCGTGTTGAGGAACCGCAGCACGGTGTCCATCTCCTCCGCGGTGAAGCCATTCGTCAGCTCTGCGTTGAGCTTCCGCAGCAGCGGCTTCGCGCGCTCGCGGAGCTCGTGGCCTTTCGGCGTCACGTAGAGCAGGCTTCCACGAGCGTCGTTCGGATTCGGCTCGCGACGGAGCGTGCCCGCTCGCTCCATTCGCTGTACGAGCCCCGTGATCGCGGATTTGTTCAAATCGAGCAGATCGGCAAGCTCGGACAGCGAGCAGCCTTCATGGCGCGCGACGTACATCAACGTCGTGAGCTGCGCGACGGAGATCCCGAGCACGTCCGCGACGCCGACGCTCGCGTGGTTCGAGAGAGCGCGGTGCGCCCGGTGCACGAGGAAGAAGATGCGTCGGTCCATCGCCGAGGGCTCGCCGGAGGACCGATTGGTTCTCATGTGAACCACATAGCACGAGTCAGGATGCCGCCCCGGTGGAGGGGAAGTCGCGATGGGATCCCCGAGTGTGGCGCGATCTCGAGCCGCGCCACAAGGCGGTCTGCTTCCCGTCGTCAGGTTCGGGGGCCATGAACGACCGGACCTGCGCTATACCAGTGGCATGGCGGCTGATGTCAATGGGGGGGGAGGATCGCGGGCCGCGGGTCGACCGCTCGTCCTCATCGTCGACGACTACGAAGACACGCGCGACATGTACGCAGCGGAGCTCGAGAGCGCCGGCTACCTCGTCGAGGTCGCCGACGACGGCGAGAAGGCGATGCTCGCCGCGTGCGCGGAACGTCCCGCGCTGATCGTGATGGACCTCGGGATGCCGAACATCGATGGGTTCATGGCCATCCGCGCCGTCCGCGCACTGCCGGAGCTCGACTCCGTCTACATCATGGTCCTGAGCGCGCTCGACGACGACAACAGCCGTCAGCGCGCCAAAGAGGCCGGGTGTGACGAGTACCTGACCAAGCCGATGATCCCGCAGGACCTCGTGCGCCGCGTACGAAGCGCGATCGCGTCGCGGGCTGACTCGGCGACAGAGCGCTGAGACTACAGCCTCATCTCACGACGCCGGCGCGCGAAATCGGGCTCGCCTGAGGGCGAGCGAGCCCGATTTCGCTCGAGGCCGGAGGTATGTTCGATGCGCAGAGCCTCTTCTCATTCGAACGCATCTCGGTCACGAGATGCGTTCTACGCCGGCGCCGGATGCTCCTCGCCCACGGGCGGGACGCGCGCGAAACACGTACGGTACGTGAGTATCAGGCCGAAGGTGGCGAGGCCGGCGATCGCCACGTCCCACGCGAGCGACGTGAGCGTGACGGCGTCGTATCCAGCGGCGAGGCTGAAGTCGAGGGCGGCGAACGCCGGTAGGCCCAACATGACGTACCAAGCCCAGCGCTCCCCGCGCCGGAAGCTCGTCGTCGCAATCGCGATGACGAGAGCGCTCGTCAGCGCGCCGAGGAAACCAGCGAAGCGGACCGCCGCCGTCGCGACGCGGTCGAGGCTCGGGACGAGCGCCGAGGCCGCCGTCCACGTCCCGCCGGTGATGGCGTCGTAGAACCCGCGATCGAAGAAGCGCCCGCGCGAGATCCAGAACAGCGCGCTACAGCCGAGCAACAGTCCGTCGATGAACATGAGCACCCACGCGACCTCGGCCGCGTTGCTGTGCTTCTCGGCGCGGAGCGGCTCGTCCTCGAAGTCCATGTCGACCGACACCCGATGACGTGCGGGAGCGAGATCCGTGCCTCGCGTGGCGCAAGCATCGTTGGGGCACGCGGCTCGCACCGGGCGTGCGAACGGAGGCATGCCGTGAAGAAGCTCGCCGAACGCCACCCTGACAAGCTCCTCGACCTGTTGACGGAAAGGCTCACGTTCGAGCGCTTGGCCGTAAAGCTCTATGACACGATCCTCGGAAAGATGCGCGAGAGCGATCTACCGCCGGTCGCGGGCGTCTCGTCCGTGGTCGATCAGATGAAGCAGCACCGCAACGAGGAAAAGGAACACGAGGAATGGCTCGAGGAGCAGATTCGCGCGCTGGGCGGTGACGCTCACGGGCGGACCGAGATGGCGGACGTCGCCGAGCGCGAAGCGAAGGGCGTCGCCGACGTCATCAACGACGACACCGCGCTCGACCACCTGTTCCACGCGCTGCAGACCGCCGAGCTGGTCGACGACACCGGCTGGAAGCTCCTGCTCGAGCTCGCCGACGAAGCAGAGGACGACGAGGCCCGCGACGCCTTCCGGAAGCGGGCGGAGGAAGAAGAGCGGCACGTCATGTTCACGCGCGACCTCGTCACGGCTTGTGCGCGAACGGTCGTCCTCGGGCGGGGAGCGCAGGACGCCGCCATTGCGGCGGCGCCGTAATCGGCGCTCTTCGACGCGGCAGGACGGGACCGACAAGCTCGACCGAAAGGCTTTCTGCACCTCTCGCGCTTTCTCCCTCTAGGAATCGCTGCGGGGCCGAGTAGCGTTCGCTTGTGCGCCTCAGCGTCTTCGACATCTTCAAGATCGGCATCGGTCCTTCGAGCTCGCATACGGTCGGCCCCATGAAGGCGGCGCGCCGGTTCGCCGAGGCGCTCGAGCAGAACGGCGCGTTCGAACGCGTGGACCGCGTCGTCGTCGACCTCTACGGTTCGCTCGGCCACACCGGCAAGGGACACGGCAGCGACGTCGCCGTCATCCTCGGGCTCGAGGGCGAGCTGCCGGACGAGACCGACGTCGACGCCGTTCCGGCGCGGCTCGCGCGGATCGAATCGGCCGGACGTCTCCAGCTGCTCGGACGCCGGCCCGTCGTCTTCCGCGTGGCCGATCAGATCGTCTTCCATCGGCGCAAGTCCCTCCCCCTCCATCCGAACGGAATGCGCTTCGTCGCGACCGACGAAGCGGGGACGACGCTCCTCGAGCGCATCTACTACTCCGTCGGCGGCGGCTTCGTCGTCGACGAGTCGAACCCGGAGAAGGCGGACGCGGGCGCGACGGCCGTGCCCTATCCGTTCAAGACGGGCGCAGAGCTCCTCAAGCAGTGCAAGGAGCACGGACTCTCGCTCAGCACGCTCGTGCTCGAGAACGAGAAGGCGTTCCGTCCCGAGGCCGAAGTGAGGGCGGGCGTGCTGAAGCTCGTCGAGGCGATGCGTGCGTGCGTGCGCCGGGGATGCGAGCGCGAAGGCATCCTCCCCGGAGGCCTCAAGGTGAAGCGCCGCGCAGCCGGGCTGCATCGCAAGCTCCGCGCGGGCGCGACGGCGGACGATCCGCTGTACGCGATGGATTGGGTGAACCTCTGGGCGCTCGCGGTGAACGAAGAGAACGCCGCCGGCGGACGCGTCGTGACTGCACCGACCAACGGCGCCGCCGGGATCGTGCCGGCTGTCCTCCACTACTACGCGCGCTGGGTCCCCGGCGCCGATGACGACGGTGCCGTCCGCTTCCTCCTCGCGGCGGCGGCGATCGGAATGCTCTACAAGATGAACGCGTCGATCTCCGGAGCGGAGGTCGGCTGCCAGGGCGAGGTCGGCGTCGCGTGCAGCATGGCCGCGGGCGCACTCGCCGAGGTGATGGGCGGCACCGCACACCAGGTGGAGAACGCCGCCGAGATCGCGATGGAGCACAACCTCGGGCTCACGTGCGATCCGATCGGCGGGCTCGTGCAGGTCCCCTGCATCGAGCGCAACGCGATGGGAGCGGTGAAGGCGATCAACGCCGCGCGCCTCGCGCTTCGCGGCGACGGCAGTCACCTCGTCTCGCTCGACAAGGTCATCGCGACGATGCGTCAGACCGGCGCCGACATGTTGACGAAGTACAAGGAGACCGCCCGCGGCGGTCTCGCGGTGAACATCATCGAGTGCTGATCGCGCCCGCCGCGTCGTCGAGCAGGCGCTCGATCTCGCGGAGCGTCGTGACGTCGTCGCCGACCATCTCTTTCATCGACTGGACGCGCGCCGCCACGACGCGCGCGATCCGGTCCTCGATCGTCCCGTCCGCGTAGGCCCAGTAGACCTGCGCGAAGCGGCCATCGCGATGGCAGCGCCCTTCGATCTGCGCCATCTGGATCGCGGACCAGCGAAGGTCGTGGATCACCTCGGATCGCGGGATGTCGACGTGCTCGCCCTGATGGAGCGAGATCCCTTCCTCGACGGTGAAGAGTACGACGGGCGCCTGACCGCGCTGGAAACGAAGCCGCTGCTCCTCGCGCGCGGCCGCCGGAAGCCCGCCGTGGATCTCGGCGCACGCGACCTTGTCCGCTGCGAGCCCGTCACGCAGCGCCGCGAGCGTCTCTGCGAACGCTACGGAGATGGCGACCTGATGGCCGTTCGCGAGGAGATCGTGAACGAGCTCGAGCGTGCCCGGAACGCGGATGAGCGAGCTCTTCTGACGAAGTCGGAGCGTCGCGGCGAGCGCCGACTTCGGATCGCGACCACGCGGCGCGAGGTCCATCTCCTTCCGGAACGTCGTCCACGCCTGCATGTAGAGCTCGCGAGCGTCGGGGGCGAGCTCGATCGGCGTGAGGATCCGGTTGATCTCGGGCCATCCGGCGATGTCCTCGGGCCGCCGGCGGATGCCGGCCGCGGGCGCGCCACGAGGTGCATCGAACAAGAGCGCGCGGACCTTCGCGCAATCGCTCGCGTCGCCGCGCCACTCCCATTTCCCGAACGTGCCTCGCGAGAGGCCGAGGCCTTGCTGCTGGCACCACGACTCGAAGTCCTTCAGATCGGCGGCGCGGCTGCCGGTGACGCTCGCGAGGAGCGGCGCGAGATACGACAGCTCGAGCGGGTTCTGCCCGGCCGTCGCCGAGAGCCACAGGCAGAACCCCGCCTTCGAGACGAGCTTCGCCGCGAGCTTCGAGCGGGCCGCTGTCGGGTTCTTGCAGCGGTGACTCTCGTCGAACACGATGACGTCGAAGTCGGGCGCGCTGCCGGCGCGAGCGAGGCCCTTCTTCGAGCGGATCTTCTTTCGCGCTTCGGCATCGACCTCGAACAGCTTGCCGAGGCGATCGTAGTTGAGGATGACGACGTCCTTGCCGCCGTCGCCCATGGCCTCGATCGTGCGGCGCCAGTGAGCAACGACCGCCAGCGGACAGACGATGAGGACCGTCCGCACCTTCGGAAACTGCCCGATCGACGCCCACGTCGTGATCGTCTTTCCGAGGCCGACGTCGTCCGCAAGCAGGAAGCCCGGACGACGAGCCGAATGCGCACGAACGATCTCGGCGACGGCGGCGCTCTGGTGCGCGCGGAGCGTGATCGTGCCGGTGCCCGGACGCGCCTTGGAAGCTGCAGGCTCTGCTTCCCCGTCGAGCTCGCGCTGCACGTGCGCTTCCCATGAGTACGCGGCCGGGAGGAACGGCGCGAGCGCCGGCGGCAGAGACTCCCCCGCCCCGCCTCGCCAGACGAAGACGCTTCGCTCGGCATGCCATCGAGCGCCGGCGGCCGTCGCGACGCCGCGCATCGCAAACGGGACATCGAGCACGTACGTCCTGCCAGCGGGAAGCACCGCCGACGCCGGCGGTCGCGAGCCGGGGGCTGCTCGGGATACGGTCCGCTTCGCGCGCATGATGGCCATCGCTCCCGTCTACCCCAGTTCGGCGCGGCACGAGGAGTTCTTCGCGAGCGCTATGCTCCGGCGCGTGGACGACGACGATCTGCCCGATGCGCGAGACGGCTTGACGCGGAAAGAGCGCGTGGTGCTCTGGGTGCTCGCGAAGCTCGAGGAAGAGGAAGGCGGTCGGAGCATCCCGCTTCCGATGCTCTACGGGCGCGTCGTCGAGCACGTCGACATGAGCATCCATGAGCTGCAGGAGATCGTCGCCAGTCTCGGAGCCCGGCGGCTCTGATCTCCGCCCCAATCGCGTTCTCGCTTCCCTCAGCTTCGCCCGAAGCTCGCGGTGTCGATGACGAAGCGGTAACGCACGTCTCCGCGGATCATGCGGTCGTACGCGGAGTTCACCTCGTCGATCCGGATCACCTCGATCTCCGCCTCGACGCCGTGGTCGCCGCAGTAGTCGAGCATCTCCTGGGTCTCGGGGATGCCGCCGATGTTCGATCCGGCGAGCTGCCGGCTGCCGCCGACGAGCGTGAACGGTTCGACGGGCATCGACTCGGGGGGAAGCCCGACGAGGACCATCGTTCCCCGCGGACGGAGCATGCGGAGGAACGCGTTGTAGTCATGCGGTGCGGAGACGGTATCGATGATGAGGTCGAAGTAGCTCGCGAGCTTCTCCAGCGTGGCCTTCTCCTTCGTCACCTCGAACCCGGTCGCCCCGAAGCGCTTCGCGTCGGCCTCCTTCGCGCGCGACGTGCTCAGGACCGTGACCTCCGCGCCCATCGCGCTCGCGAGCTTCACCGCCACGTGGCCAAGACCGCCGAGGCCCGCGACGCCCACGCGACTGCCCTTCGTCGTTCCGTAACGCCGAAGAGGTGAATACGTCGTGATGCCGGCGCACATGAGCGGCGCCGTTCTCGCCGGGTCGAGGTTGGCCGGGACCTTCGATACGAAGTGATCTCGAACGACGATGCGAGGCGAATAGCCGCCGTACGTCGGCGTCTTCCGATCCATCTCCGTTCCGTTGTACGTGAGGGCGCAGCCTTTGACGCAGAACTGCTCCATGCCGCTCTTGCACGGCGCACACGCGAGACACGAGTCGACGAAGCACCCGACCCCGGCGAGATCACCGGGCCTGAGCTTCATGACGTCGCGACCGACGTCGACGACTCGACCGATGATCTCGTGGCCGGGCACCATGGGATAGGCCGAGCCTCCCCACTCGTCGCGCGCCTGGTGGACGTCCGAGTGACAGATCCCGCAGTAGAGGATGTCGATCACGACGTCGTCGTGACGGGGCTCGCGGCGCTCGATCGTGGACGGGCCCAGCGGTTCACGCGGGCCGGTTGTGGCGTAGGCCGGCACCTTCATGGCGTTCCCTCGGGCGCCGACGTCGCAAACCACGTACCGCGCGCGAGCCACGGCGGCGCCACGACGACGCTCGATCGCTCGAGCTCGCGACGCTCGAGGTCGGCGAGCGACGTATCGACGCCGCGCGTGTGCACTCCTCCCTCGCGCTCGTTCTTCAGCGGAGCGTGGCGAGGGCGGCGGACAGCTTGGCGACGGAGACGGGGTACGGGGTCTTCAGCTCGGGGGCGAAGATGGAGACGCGGAGCTCTTCGAACGTCCAGCGGAGATCTTCCGCGAGGGATTGGTCGCGCGCGCTCTTGCGCTTCGTGAGGAACGTCGACCAGAGCGGCGCGAAGGGCCCCAGCTTGTCGGCGTCTTTGCGCGGGTCGCTGATCGCGCGCTGCAGGCGCGCTTGCGCGGCGCGGAGGTAGCGCGGGAAGTGCTCGAGGCGCCCGAAGGGGACGGACGAGATCACGTCGGGCGGGAACAGGTGCTCGAGCTGCGCGTAGATCTCGTGGACCGTGATGCGTCCGCTTGGATGTTTCGATGCGTTCCGGAGCGCCACGAGCGTCTTCTCGAGCTCCGTTGCGATCGGCTTGATGGCATCGACATACACCTGGAACGACGGCGTGACGCGCGAAGCGCCTCTCGCGACGAGCTCGTCGAACGCAGCCTTCGTTCGTGGAAGAGGAGTGTCGCCGCCGAGGTCTTCGAGCAGGAACGCGACGTCGACGATCTTCGCGAGCAGCATCGAGCGGAACGCTTCGTTCTCCGCGCGCGACGTCGGCGCGCCGTTCGGACGCGGGAACGCCGACGGCAGCCGGGGCGTGAGCTGCGAGAGCACGGTTCGCTTCGCGAGCATCACGAGCCGCCGGACGCCCGCGCGAGATGCTTCATCGGCGGCGGCGCGCGACTCGAGCAGCACGAGGTCGACGCTCGTTCCCTTGTCGACGAGCGCTGGATAGCTCCGGACCTCGACGTTCGACACACGCCGCGTCACGAACTCCGGGAGCTCTCCGAAGTCCCAGGCCGTGATCCCGTTCCGCTCCCATTTCGGCGCCGGCGCGCTCTCCTTCCAGACCGCGCGTGCGCGCGCGCCGAAGCGCTCGAGCACATCGTCGATGTCTCGCCCCTGCGCGACGACCTTTCCCTTGTCGTCCACGACGCGCAGCGTGAGCCGCAGATACGCGGCGACGGCGTCCAGCCGGAAGGCGTCGGTCGGGATCGGTTTCCCGGTCGTCTCCGCGATCGCGCGCGCGAGCGCAGGCAACATCGGTCCGTCGAACGGCCGGAGCTTCGGCGCGATCGAACGAGCGAGCTCCGGGATGTCCCCGAGCTCCTTCCGATGCGCTCGTGGCAGCTCGTACAAGATCGCGGCGATCTTCTCGCGATGCCATCCGTGGATCGTCCAGTCGAGCTCGCCTGGATCGAGCTGCGGCAGGAGCACGAGCGGCACCGTGAGCGTGATCCCGTCGTCGTCCGCCGACGGATCGAACCGGTACGTCACCGGAATCTTCGCTCCGTGCAGCTTCACCTCGTCCGGGTAGTCGGCCGGCGAGAGGTCCTGATCGGCCGTGAGGACGTCCTCCATCGAGAGCTGGAGCACGCGCGGATCGTCCTTCTCCGCCTTCTCACGCCACGCTTCGAACGTCTTGCCGTTGACGACGTCCGCGGGCACGCGCCGCTCGAAGAACGCGAGCAGCGCATCGTCGTCGGCGAGCATGTCGCTCCGCCGCGCCTTGTCTCTGACGCGCGCGACCTCCGCGAGCAGCTCCTGGTTCTTCTGCTGGAACGTGCCGCGCGTCGCGTATTCGCCTCGGACGAGCGCGTGATCGAGGAACATCCGCCGCGCCTCGGCCGGCGCGACGCTCGCGTAGTCGACGTGACGGTCGCGCGAGACCGACAGACCGAACAGCGTCGCGTGCTCCTTCACGGATGCGCGCGCCGACCTCTCCGACCAGTGCGGATCGGAGTAGCTCCTCTTCAAGAGGTGCGCGCCCGCTTCGAGCAGCCAGTCGGGCTCGATCTTCGCGACCGTGCGCGCGAACAGCTGCGTCGTCTCGACGAGCTCGAACGCCATCACCCATGCCGGCGGCTTCTTCGCGAGCGCCGACGAAGGATGGATCGCGAAGCGCGTCTGCTTCGCGCCCATGTAGACGCGCTGCTCCGGATTCCACTTTCCGACCTTGGAGAGAAGCCCGGTCAAGAGAGCGCGGTGGAGCGTGTCACTCTCGTCGGATCCGCGCTCGGCCGGCGCGCGCGGAGCGCGGACGTCGATGCGGAGCTCACGCACGACGTCCTCGAGCTGCCGATGGATCTCCGTCCACTCGCGGATGCGGAGGAACGAGAGGAAGCCGTCCTTGCAGACGCGCCGGAGGTTCGACCTGCCCTTACGCTCCGCATCGCGGACGAAGTCCCAGAGCCGAAGCAGCCCGACGAAGTCCGATCGTTCATCGCGGAAGCGTCGGTGGAGATCGTCGGCCTTCTGCTGCTGGTCGCGCGGACGCTCGCGCGGGTCCTGGATGTTGAGCGCCGCCGCGATGACGAGCACCTCGCGAAGGCAACCGAGCTCGGCGCCGGCGAGGATCATCCGTCCGATCCGCGGGTCCACCGGGAACCTCGCGAGTCGCTGGCCGAGCGGCGTCAGCTCGCGCGTGGCGTCGAGCGCTCCGAGCTCCTCGAGCACGCGGTAGCCCTCCGCGATCGCCTTCGGATGCGGCGGGTCGAGGAACGGAAAGTCCTCGACGTCGCCGAGCCCGAGCGACTTCATGCGCAGGATGACGCCGGCGAGGCCGGTCCGCTTGATCTCCGGATCCGTGTAGGCCTGCCGCGCGGCGAAGCTCTGCTCGTCGTAGAGCCGGATGCAGATGCCTTCACGAACGCGGCCGCAGCGGCCCTTGCGCTGATCCGCGCTCGCCTGAGAGATGCCTTCGATCTGGAGACGCGTGGTCCCGGAACGCGGATCGTAGCGAGAGAGTCGAGCGACGCCCGTGTCGATCACGTAGACGATGCCGGGGATCGTCACCGACGTCTCGGCGACGTTCGTCGCGAGGATCACGCGACGCTGCGGGATGGTCGCGAACACCCTGCCCTGCTCGGCGGCAGAGAGGCGCGCGTACAGCGGCTGGACGACGGTGTGTCGGAGGTTCCGCGATGTGAGCTCGTTCTCGGCTTCACGGATCTCGCGCTCGCCAGGCAAGAAGACGAGGATGTCACCACGCGGATCGAGCGAGGTGACGTTCTCCACCGCGTTCGCGACGGCGTCCGGCATGTCGACGTCGTCGACGGGAGGCTCGTAGAGGACCTCCACGGGATACGTCCGTCCCTCGACCTGGATGACGGGCGCGCCGCCGAAGAACTCGGAGAAGCGCTCGTGCTCGATCGTCGCCGAGCTGACGATCACCTTCAGGTCGGGTCGCTCCGGGAGGATCCGCTTCAGCCACCCGAGGAGGAAGTCGATCGTGAGGCTCCGTTCGTGGGCCTCGTCGATCACCAGCGTGTCGTATCGCCGGAGCAGCCGGTCGCCCTGGATCTCGGCGAGCAGGATGCCGTCCGTCATGAACTTCACGTACGTGCTCGGCGACGTGCGGTCCTCGAACCGGATCTGATAGCCGACGTCCGTCCCGAGCGGCGATCCGAGCTCCGTCGCGACGCGCGCGGCGACGCTGGTCGCAGCGATGCGCCGTGGCTGCGTCACGCCGATGATTTGCTCGAGCCCGCGGCCCATCGCGAGCGCGATCTTCGGGAGCTGCGTCGTCTTCCCGGATCCGGTGGCGCCCGCGACGATCACCACCTGGTGCTGGTCGATCGCCGTCGCGATGTCGCGCACGCGCGCAGAGATCGGCAGCTCCGGCGGGAACCGGATCGGACCTTCCTTCGCGGCGTCGGACAAGGAGTCGGCAGACATCGGAGCTCCGCGAGATAGCACTCCCGGCGGAGGCATGCCCGCGCGGAACGTATCGAAGGCTGAGCTAGGCGTCGCAGGCGGCCGTGCCGCTCCGTGAGAAGAGGAGGACGAGCACGTCCGATGAACAGCGGTACTATCCGCGCGGCCCCGCCTCCTCGAGCGCGAGCGTGCACGCGGAGCCGGCAGGACATCCATGTACCGCACAGCGATCTCTGCACTCTCGATCCTCCTCCTCGCCTCGGCGTCGTCCGCATGCTCGAAGCCGGCACCGACGACGGACGGCAATGCGTCGCCATCGAACGCCGTCTCCGCTTCGGCGTCCGTCTCGGCTGCGCCGATCGCCAAAGCTGCGCCGCCTGCGCCGGAGCCTCCGCCGAGGACGCCGAAGAAGTACACGCGCGTCCTCCACACCGGCGACTCGATGGTGGGCGGCGGGCTGGCGCGCGCGCTCGGCCCGAAATTCGAGGCGGACGGGACGAAGTACCACCGTGACGTCATCGAGAGCGGGACGATCCACGAGTTCTCGCAGAACGATCATCTCCCGAGCCTCATCGCGCGCACCAAGCCGGACCTCATCCTCCTCACGCTGGGCGCGAACCACGTCCCGCACAGCATCGATCCGGAGAAGGAGATCGGCCCCTACCTGCCGAAGCTCTTGAAGCGCGTCGCCGGGATCGACTGCTACTGGATCGCGCCGCCGATCTGGAAGAAGTCGCAAGCGAAGTTCAACCAGTGGCTCTCCGAGCACGTCGCGCCGTGCAAGTTCTACGACGGCTCCGAGCTCGAGATCGCTCGCCGCCCGGACAAGATCCATCCGAACGAGAAGGGCGGCGAAGTCTGGGCGGACGACTTCTGGAAGTTCTACAAGGGTGAAGGCGCGTTCCTCGAGGAGGCGCCGCAAGCACCGTCGCCGAACCCGCTGCCCGGGCCCGGCGAGCACTGAAGCTCGCCGCGGTTCATGGCACGGCACCTGGCAGAGCGACGTCGCGTGGTAGATTGCTTCGCGTGACGAGCGACACCCTCGGCATTCCGACGGCTGCGTCGGCTCGTGAGCGCGCGCCGTCGAACGGCGTCCGTACCGAGCTCGTCGAGCTCCTGCTCACGGGCGGCGCGACGATCATCCTGTTTCCGCTCGCGTGGCTTCTCAGGCGAGCGATCGGGCTCGACTCCGCCGAATTCGCCGTCGGCTTCACCATGTTCTACGCGGCGTACGTCATCAACGACCCGCACTTCACCGTCACGTACCTCCTCTTCTACAGGAATGCGCGGAAGCGAGCGTTCGGCGCGGAGGTCGAGCGCGGTCAGCGCCTTCGTTGGCTCCTCGCCGGCGTCGTCGTCCCGATCCTGCTCGCGGGGTGGGCGATCGCCGCCCTGACGCTCCGGTCGGCGCAGACGCTCGGCTGGATGATCCAGCTGATGTTCCTCTTGGTCGGCTGGCACTACGTCAAGCAGGGCTTCGGCGTCGTCAGCGTCCTCTCCGCGCGACGCGGCGTTCGCGTGACCGCGCGCGAGCGTGCCGTCCTCCTCTTTCACTGCTACGCGGGCTGGGCGTTCGCGTGGGCGAACCCCGCGACTCCCGCAGGCGAGTTCGAGGAGAAGGGCGTCGTCTACACGGCGCTCGCTCATCCGCGCTGGTTCGAGATCGGCGCAGGCGTCGTCCTCGGAGCGAGCACGATCGCGCTCGTGTGGGTCATCGTCGATCGCTGGCGCCGAGAAGGAAGGACGTTGCCGCTGGCGCCGCTCACGGGCCTGCTGATCACGGTGTGGTCGTGGACGATCTTCTCGAGCATCGATCCGCTCGTGCGTTACGTGATCCCTGCCCTCCACTCGATTCAGTACCTCTACTTCGTCTGGCTGATGAAGCGGAACGAGGCGCGCGCAGAGGAAGGTCCTCCCCTGTTCGGTCGGCCGGTCGCGGTGCGTGTCGGCCTCCTCGCGCTATCGGCCGTCGGCCTCGGCGTCCTCCTCTTCCATGTCTTGCCGACGTTCCTCGACACGGCGTTCGTTTCGCGACCGAAGCGCGGCATGCCCTACGACCCCCTCGGCGAGACGCCGTTCTTCGCCGCCATCTACGTGTTCCTCAACATCCACCACTACTTCATGGACACGGTGATCTGGCGACGCGAGAACGCGGATACTCGCTTCCTCCGCGACCATGCGGCTCACGCGAACTGACGGCCTCCCGAGGGGAGGCAGCCAGATACGCATGACCCCTGACGGCGACGAGGGCCGTGGCTTGTTTCCTAGTTGAGCGAGCTGGGAAACAAGTCACACGGGCGCGGTCCAGAGTCGGTTCAAGTCGGCGGGGAGCTGGCTGCGGACGTTCTTGAAGGCCTTCTTGGAGAGGTATTTCTCCGTCGTGTGGATTACCTCGCGCGCGATCGGCTCGGGCTGATCGGTGGGCAGGTCCCGCGCGATGCGAGCCATGAGCTCGTCGCGACCGAAACGCTCCGGCTCCTCAGCGCGATTCTGCACGAACGGCTGGAGGACCGGTCGCACGTCCGGAGGAAGCGCGCGCACGAGGTGCTGCGCCTCGCCTCGCGTCAGCCGCCGCGACAGGTTCGCGATCACCACCAAGAAGGCCTTTCCTGCGCTGATTCCCTCTGGCAGTCCGATCCGTCGAGCGATGTCGGCGAACAGCGGGTGCCGCACCGGCAGCTCGTGCTCGCCGGTCACCCAGAGCTCTCGCAGATCCTTCGGCAACTGCACAGCGACGTCGAGCACTTCCTTCAGTGGAAGCCGTGCAGTGACGGCCTTGAGAACGGCAGCCGTGATGCACTCGGCGTCGCCGGCCGGTACGCCGAGGTGCTCGGCCACACGCTCGACGAGCTCTTTGCGACCGAAGCGCTTCGCGTGCTCGGCGCGACGGGCGACAGAGGACTCGAGCAGCGGCCGGAGCGGCGTCGGGAGCTCCGAGCAGACACGACGGAGCTCTCCCGCGGAGACGTGCAACCCGAACGTGCCCACCACCGCTGCGAGCGCGTCTTTCGCGCTCTTCCCTTCCGGCAGCATCGTTTGCTTCGAGATCTCGTCGAGCAGCTGCTTCGCGACGTTCTGATCCTGGCCGTGCTCGTGAGCACGAGCCGACGGCTGATCCGCTGCCTCGGTCTGTACCATGACTGCACCTCGCGGGTACGCGGCTATGGCCACGATCGACGCAACTCGGTTGCGCCTTGGCGAGCAGCATGATCACCCGCGAAGGTCGCTACAACTGAGGCGAAGCTCCGAGGCGTAACTCGGATTGCGCCGCTCGAGCCCGAGCTCCGACACGCTTCGCTTCCGCGCATCGGAAGTGCTACGCGTGCGGCGCCGTCATGATCGGAAAGTCGCTCAGCGAACGCTACACGCTCGGCATGCTCGCTCCCGACCAGGCCGTCTCGCTGATGGAGGGGTTGCTCGCCTCGCACGGAAAGCCTCTCGTCGAGGTCCGCGCGCGCGATCCGCGGATGGTGGCATGCCTGGTTGCCAGGGCTGATGATGCGAGCGTGCGCTTCTGCCGGACCCTCGGCTTCCGACTGAGCCGTGGCGGTACCGGTGTCTTCGGCCTGGTCGGCACCGACGCCGCACGCGTGTTCGC
The DNA here is from genome assembly GCA_023402175.1 of Pseudomonadota bacterium. Classification (GTDB taxonomy): domain Bacteria; phylum Myxococcota_A; class Polyangia; order Polyangiales; family Polyangiaceae; genus Labilithrix. Next base: position 26,466 of record JAEXCN010000195.1, read on the forward strand.
CGATCTGCCCGAGCAGCAGCGGACGTGGCTCGAGACACCGTGCGGCCCGCGCGAGACGAAGGTCGTGCTCGTGACGGACGGCAAGCGGGCGCTCCTCTCGATCGACACGAGCGAGGGCAAGGTCTCGATCCGCGCCGTCTCGTGATGCCGCCCGATCGAGCCGGCGCGCCGGTGTGCTCGCCTCTCGCCCCTCTGCGCAGAGACGGCGCCCGCGGGAAGCTGCCCGCAACGTAGACTCGTGTCCTCGGAACCGAGGAGCCGAGTTCGCATGCCGGATTTCTTCGGGACGAACCCGACGGTCGGAAACGCCGATGATCGCGAAATCCTCGGGCCGCGGCGCGCCCGTCCCGCCACGGCGCGCCGTTTGCTGCTGGGCCGAGCATGCGAGCGTTCCTCAGCGCACATCAGGCTCCCGCCGACGACTGCACGAGCGAGGTCGTCCCTGCTTCGCAACGAAGGCCGCTCGACGTTGCGCCGCTCGCGAGCATCGCTGGCCTGCACGGCACGCGAGGGCACATCCCGCTGAATCGCTGCGTCCCCATCCGGACGTGGAAGGAGGTGCCTGCAACGATCACGCGCGACGAGATCTACATGCTCCTCTACGTCGACGGAGAGCTGTCGCTCGAGCAGATCGGTGTGGAGACCGGGATGGCGCTGCCGGAGACGGTCAGCGTCTTCTTCAAGCTCCTGTCGCATGGGCTCGTGGAGATCGCCGGCGAGCAGTCTCCCGACTCGCAGCTCGTCGCGAAGTACGAGAACGAAAGACTGTCGATCACCGACGAAGGTCGTCCGACGGACGTCGACGGATATCCCGGCCACCTCACTCGAGCGTAATCGGCGCGAACAGCAGCGTGTCGTAGGCGGGCGAGCGGTTGCAGTCGCACCGCTTGCAGCTGCACGCTGCGTGAGGCTGCATCGCCCAGACGAGGAAGCTCGACTGCCGGACACCGTCCGTGAGCATCAGGTCGAGGAAGCGGACGTCGCCCTTCGCGAGCGGCGCGCCGAGCATCGCGACAGCATCGATGCGCATCTCGACGCGCCAGCCGCTCGGCGTATGGATCGCGAGCGCGTCCGGGTTGAGCTCGGGGGTTCCGTTCTTGGGATATCGCCGGTACCGAAGCGAGAGCCCCTTGTGATCGATGACGAACTGTTGATCGTTGGGACCGTAGTCTCCGGTGCGGAGCCCCGCCGACGAGACGTACACCTCGAGGGAGTCGTTCATGTACGGACGCACCGGGTCCTTCCCTTGGAGCTTCGGATCCGTGATGTCGGCCGCGATCCAGAGCGCCGCGGGCTCCCATTCGACGAAGACCTTGGCGCTCGCCGCAGGCTTGCCCTCGATCCGCGCGGCCGTCGTACCGTCGAGGACGATGCTCACGCAGCCGTCGTAGTCCGAGAGATCTCCGTCGAGCGTCTTCGGCTTCGTCGACTGCCGCACCGTCGCCCAGCGCGCGCCCGTCGCCGGTGCATCGCCGATCGGCGGGCACACTTCGGTCGGGGCGTCGCTCCCTGCGTCGGGAGCTGCCCCGGCGTCGCGGTTTGCCCCGGCGTCGGAGGCGCTCGGATTGGGGAGCGCGCCCGAGCCCGTCCCGCCTCCGGCGGCCGGATCCGTGCGCAACGCTTCGATGTGGACGTCGTCGGTGCCCCCGCACGAAGCAAGCAGACACGCAGCGAAGACCAAGGACACGAGAGGACGACCGAGACGCACGCCGGTGCCGTCGCAAGCGACATGCCCGTCGAGCTCGAGTCGTAAGCGCGAGCGGAGCGCCACGCCCCGCGCGATGTCAGGACGAACCGCGCGTCGTCGCCTCGAAGGCCGCGCGGAAGATGTCCTTTGCGCGATGGAGCTCGTCGACCGTGACCCACTCGTCCGGAGCGTGGGCTTGGGCGATCGCGCCCGGCCCGAAGACGACGGCGTCGACACCGCTCGCTGCGAGGAGCGCCGCTTCGGTCCAGAACCCGAGGTCGATCGGAGCGCGCGCGGCTTCGCCGAGGAAAGGCTCGAATCCGGCGACGTCCTTCGTCGCGAACGGAGCGTTCAGCCTGACGAACGCGATCGCCCCGTCGGGAGCGACGCCGCGCACGACCGTCTCGAGCTCGCGCCGGATCGCATCCGTGTCGGCGCCGGGGGGCGGACGCAGCGAGACGAGCAGCTTGCCCTGGGCCGGGACGACGTTGAACGCGATGCCACCGTCGAGCTTGGCGACGTTGAGGCACATCCCCGGGAACCCGGGCGGCCCTTCGCCCCGCTTCGCCCTGCCCCAGTCATCGAGCGCGACCGCCACACGAGACAAGAGGGCAAGCGGCGCAGGAAGCGTGTCGGCGCGGGACGAATGCCCACCCGGTCCGCTCACGCTCACCTCGAAGGCGATGAACCCGCGATGCCGGACGCCCACCTGCAGGTTCGTCGGCTCGCAGACGATCGCGCGCTCGAGCCCCGCCCGATGGGGGCCTGCGACGAACGCCTTCATGACGACGCTGCTGAACTCCTCGTCGCCGGAGAAGAGGATGCCCGTGTCGCTGGGCCGGGTCTCGGCGAGCGCGGCCAGAATCGCGGCCGCAGCGCCCTTCGTATCGGCGGCGCCGAGCGCGTAGAGACGGCCGCCCTCGATCCGCGGGACGAAGGGGTCGGAGCTCCAGTCGGCGTTCGGCGGGACGGTGTCGAGGTGCGCGTTGACGAGCAGCCGCGGCTGCCCGAACCGTGCGTAGACCCACGACGAGGGCTTTTCTGCGAGCGGGCGCGGGACAGTGCCGACGACGACTTCGTCGGGCTCGCGCTCTCGCAAGAGGTCCGCCAGGCGCTCGGCGAGCGCGCGCTCGTCGCCTGAAAGGTCGCTGCGGAACGAGACGAGCTCCGAGAGGATCGAGACGGCATCGGTCTGGGGAGGGCTCATGGCGGGGACCCTACTGCTCTTAGCCTCACCGCGCGCCCGAGGGGAGCGTCAAATCCCAGCGGTGCTGCCCGGCACCACCTGGGGCCTCGCGCCGGCAGGCGCGCGACCTCAGCCAGAGATGATGATCATTCTCGTGTCGTTCGCCCTCGTCGAAAACTCCGAGTGCAGTAGAGTGCCGCGGAGAAGAGATGACCGACTCGATCACGGAAGAAGTCCCCTGGACGGTCGACGACGCACGCGACCTGTACATGATCGACCGCTGGGGCGGCGGCTACTTCGGCGTATCGCCTGAAGGCAAGATGACCGTAGCGCCGCTTCAAGGACGCGGCCGCACGGTGGCGATCACCGACGTCCTCGAGCAGGCGATGAAGAACGAGGGTCTCAAGACCCCGCTCATCATCCGCTTCCAGGACATCCTCCATCACCGCGTGCGCGTGCTGAACGAAGCGTTCGCGAAGGCCATCGCCGAGAACAAGTACCGCGGCACGTACCGCGGCGTGTTCCCGATCAAGGTCAATCAGCTGCGCGAAGTGGTCGAGGAGATCCTCGAGGCCGGCCGGCCGTTCCACTACGGCATCGAAGTTGGCTCGAAGCCCGAGATGTACGCGGGCCTCGCGGTGCACACGGACAACGAGTCGCTCATCGTCTGCAACGGCTACAAGGACGACGCGTTCATCCGCACGGCCCTGCTCGGCCGGAAGCTCGGCAAGAAGGTGATCCTCATCGCCGAGAAGCTCTCCGAGGTCCGCGCGATCGTGCGCATCGCGAAGGAGATGGGCGTCGATCCGGAGATCGGCATCCGCGTCCGCCTCGTCGCGCGCGGCGCGGGCAAGTGGGCCGAGTCGGGTGGAGAGCACGCCAAGTTCGGACTCTCGACGTCGGAGATCCTCGAGGCCGCGAGCCTGCTCCGCGAAGCGGGCATGCCGCAGGCCTTCAAGCTGGTGCATTTCCACATCGGCTCGCAGGTGCCCGACATCCTCATCATCAAGCGCGCGGTGCGCGAGGCGGCTCGCTACTACGCGAAGCTCCGCCGTCTCGGGCATCCGGTCGAGTACATCGACGTCGGCGGCGGTCTCGCGATCGACTACGACGGCTCGCGCACGCCGACGGACGCCTCGATGAACTACTCTGTCGAGGAGTACGCGCGCGACATCGTCGCAAACATCGCGGACGTCTGCGAAGAGGAGCGCGTCCCCCACCCGCACATCGTCTCGGAGTCGGGCCGCGCGATCGTCGCGCAGCACTGCGTGCTCGTCGTCGAAGCATTCGGCGCGATCGAGCGGACGAACGCGGCGACCATCACCGAGAGCAAGGTGCAGCACAAGCTCATCACCTCGCTCCGCGAAGTGAACGAGAAGCTCACGTCGGCGAATCTCCTCGAGTCGTGGCACGACCTGCTCGAGGCGAAGGAGGAGGCCGAGAAGATGTTCGAGCTCGGGCTCCTCGAGCTCGACGTCAAAGCGGCGCTCGAGACGATGTTCTGGCAGGTGGCCGCGCGCATCCGCGAGATGTGCGCGAAGATCGACCGGACGGAGCTGCCCGACGAGCTCGCGGCGCTCGACGCGAAGTTCGGAACTCAGCAGATCTGCAACTTCTCCGTCTTCCAGTCGTTGCTCGATCACTGGGCGTTCGGCGCGCTCTTCCCCGTCGTGCCGATCCAGCGCCTCGATGAGCGCCCGCAGAACCTCAGCACGCTCGTCGACATCACGTGCGACTCGGACGGCAAGGTCGCCAAGTTCATCGACCGCAGCGAGGTCGCGCGCGACACGCTCCCTCTGCACTCGCGGAACGACGACCCGTATTACCTCGGCGTGTTCCTCACGGGCGCGTACCAGGACATCATGGGCGACATCCACAACCTGTTCGGCCGCGTGAACGAGGTCCACGTCTTCCTCGATGACGACGAAGACTGCGGCTACTACCTCGAGGAGACGATCGAGGGGAACTCGATCGCCGAGGTCCTGCGGATGACGCAGTACGAGACGCACGACATCGCCGCGCGCGTGAAGGCGCAGGTCGATGCCGCGATCAAGCAGGACCGCCTCAAGCCGAGCGAAGGCATGCGCCTCCTCGCGGAGTACGAGCGCGGGCTGAAGGATCAGACGTATCTGAGCTGGTGACGCGCGCCGGACGCTGACTCGACGAGGGACGGATCTGCCGTGCCGCGCGCGCGGCTGGTTCGTCCATCGATCGACGCCGAATCGCGTCCGGGCATGCCTCTCCGTCGTCCCGTCCTCGCGCGCACGCTGGCCGTCGTCCGGGGCCTGAGAAGAGATCAACCGCCAAGGCGCAGAGTCGCCAAGGGCGGGCTCGGCTTCTCTGCCCTTCTGACGCCGCGTGGGCCCTCCCGAAACGCTTCGCGTTTCGCTCGGTGAGGAAGATCTCACGCGTGACCTGCCAGCCTCGTTCCACACGGTCCTGACGTCCTTGTCGGATGCGATCTCGCGCAGCGCCTTCGGGATCGGCTCCGTTGCGACCGCTTCGGATCGAACCGCAGGCTTGGCACCGCGAACGGCGCTCCTGGCGCTTGCGGCGCTTCTGGCGCTCGTGGTGGTCGCGGCGGTCGTACCGCTCGTGGCGCTCGCGGCGGCGGGCTGACCACCGCGAGTACTCGTGGCGATTCTCCTGAAGCAATAGCCGTCGCGCAGCTACTCGAGCGCGCCTCGGTTGCGACCGCTTCGCGTCAAGACGCAGGGTTGGCACCGCGAACGGCGCTCTCGGCGGTCGGCGGTCGTGGCGCTTGCGGGCGTCGTGGCGCTTGCGGGCTTCGTGGCGCTTGCGGGCGTCGTGGCGCTCGCGGCGCTTGCATGACTGACGGCGCTCGTGCCGCTGCGTGGCCTCCCTGAGCGCGAATGCACGAATTTTCCACGACGCTCCGAGGTCTCGGGGGCCTGTCGGGAGCCCGCGATATGCGACGAAGTCCCTTGAATTATGCTCTGCCGAATAGGTGGACGGTGCTACGATGAGCACGATGTCGATACGGGGGCGACAGCAGGTCCTGCCGTTCGGACCAAAGCGGCGCAAGGCACGGCGAGGAAAGCGGCTCGGGCGAACGCCGAGGCGCGAGCGCGTCGGGTTCGTCCCCCACGTCGCGCGCCCAGCGCACGATGCGAGGCATCCGGTTCATGTTTCGAGCAAGCGGGTCGAGCGTGCGCCGAGCTTCCGCTCGCAGCGCATCTACGCGGCCATCGTCCACGAGCTCGCAGCCGCGGTCGCACGCGGCGTCCGCATCATCCAGTACTCGATCCAGCACAATCACCTTCACCTCCTCGTCGAAGCAGACGATGCGCAGAAGCTCGCGCGCGGGATGCAGCTCCTCTTCTCGAGGATCGCCTTCGCGGTGAACGGTGTGGCGATGCGGAGCGGAGCTCTGTTCCGTGACCGTCACCATCGGCACGCGCTCACGACGCCGACCGAGGTGCGCCGGGCCCTCGTCTACGTTCTCTTCAACTCGCGCAAGCACGACGCGCGCTCCTCATCCACGGTCGCCTCGAACCTCGAGGGGCTCGATGCTTGCTCATCGGCTGTCTGGTTCACCGATTGGGACGCGCGGGCGCGTCCGCCGCCCGACGTCGTCGCGCGCGAACATGCACGAGCTGGCCCGCGCCCCCTCCGCGAGCCGCGCACGTGGCTGGCGCGAGTTGGGTGGAAGCGAGCGGGCGGTGCCATCCGCTTCGACGAGAGCCCGTGTCCGCCCCGGCGGTGAACGGTGCTCTGACTAACGGCAGCGATAAGCACGAATGCGAAGCGGTGGTTTGTGCTCCTCGAGCGCACCGGGAAGCGAGCAGGTACTCGGCATGGTCCGCCTGCAGGTCGACATTCCAGCAGTGCCTCTCGGTCGGTCCTCGGCCGTGCGTTATGGCTGCAGGTGAACGTACAGATGAACGCGTTCTCGCAGGACATCGGCCCCCAACGATCTCGGCTCGACGCGGCACTTTGGCAGTTCCAGGCCGCCGAAGCAGAACGGGCGAAGACGTTCAATGAAGGAGAGGTGAAACGGATCGAACAGGCCACAGCTACCGAAGAGCAGCGCCGAGGTCAGGCCGCAGCTGCCGCCGATGAGCGCAAAGCGGCATTCTCCACGTTCATCGGAGACGGCAAGAAACGGATCATCGAACTTGGGCTAAATGCGCACGGCGAGGAAGCCGGGCGGCAGGCGACCTTCACTCGGCGCCTTGAGGAGATGGCGCAAACATTCCGGACACTCGTCGAAGCCAAGACGAAGACCGCAGAACGATGTCATCGACGAAATAGTGCGGATCTCGCGGCGACGTGAGCGCCGGGATCGCGGACACGTGAACGCCGAGATCGCCGCGATGTGAACGGCCGGATCGGAGCATGTGAACACCGGGATCGGGCCATGTGAACGCCCGGATCGGGCTCACGTGAACACCGAGATCGGCGCGATTTGAACACCAGGATCGGACACCGTGACCGACGACGACGTCCGGCGCGCGCACCGGAAGCATACGATCGAGGCGGGCGTTCGACTCCCGAAGCCTTCCCCGTCCATCCCGATCCTCGATCACGGCGGGCCGGGTCACCCGCTTACGTATGTATGGCGCCGCGTGGACATCGAAAATGACGTGTCGAACGTGCTGGGCCGCGCCGCGGTCTTTCTCGGCCAGTGGGCGTGGCGCCGTGAGGCAGGGGCCGTCTCGTCCGTCGTGCCGGTCGACTACCGGGGCCTCCGCACGGAGGCGACGAGTGTCGGCAACCTCGTCGGCTACTTGCGTCTTCCCGTGGAGCCGGCAGACTCGCCGCGCGCGGTGATGCACCGCCTGATGACCTCGGTGCGACGGTACGTGGATTGCCGCTCACCCTTGCCGTTCGGGCTCGACCGACAACCAGTGTTGCTGATCGCCGACGCGATCCGCGCGCGACACGATGCGGCGCTGTACTCGGCGACGGCGGCGGTGCCAAGCGGCAGCCTCGTCTTGATGGGGGCCGCGCCGCCGGCGATGATGTCGTGTCCAGGCTTTCGCGCACGCCTCGGGTTTCCAGTCCCGCCGTGCTCGGGCAAGCTGGGCGTGATGTTCGCGGCGCACGCGGGGGGCGTGACCGCCGTCTTCACGGCCCCGGCCGCCTACAACCACCGCGGCCAGCTCGACGAGCTCGTGCACGCCTTTCGCGAACAGGTCACACGGACGCAATCGTCCCCATGGCGATGAACACTGATTCGTCAACTCCGGTTCAACCGCTCGTGTAGTTGCCGAAGAACCCGACGGCAGTGGTGCCGCGTCAACCCGTTGCCAAGGGATTCGTTCCTGCGTATGAACGCGCGCCCGACCATCACGAGGCCGCGCATGTATCTCGAAGACAGCCGTTTGAGCAAAGAACGCAAGGCACTCGCTCTCCTCAATGCAGATATCGAGCGGCTCGAGCAAGAGCTCGCGAAGAAGAAGAACGACTATTGGCAGAGGGTGGCCGCGTTGGGGCAAAAGGTCAGCCCCGTCGAAAGGTCGGGGGCGGTCGACAAGAGCACCGAAAGCGAGACGGAACCGGCGGAAGGCGCCCCCGCAGCGAAGGCCAACGAGGTGGAGCGCGCGCCGAAGGCGACAAAGCAATCGCGCAAAGAGCCGGACGCGGCCGAGCAGGAGGAGACCGATCCGATGCTCGAAGAGCTCCTCATCGTCGTGCGCGACCACAAGAACGGGCTTCGGGCGGAAGATATCCGCGCCCAGCTCGGGTGGGACAAGAGCGATCTCAAGCGCGTCGTGGATGCTGCGTTGGAAGCCGGACAGCTCGAGAAAAAGGGTGACCGGCGCTCAGCGACGTACCACGCGCGGTAGAGCGTTCTCACCGCCGACAGCGCGGACCGCGCGCCCCGAGTGTCGCGCAGGGCCATGATCATTTCGTGCCGCCGTTCGCACGACCTCTGATTTTCAGGATCCGCGCAGCTGGGCTCAGCGTCAGTTCGCGGCGCTCGCCGCGGAGGCCGGTGCGTTCGGCTCCGTCGCGACGGCCTCCGGCTGCGCCGGCGCCTTGGCTGCAGGGACGGTGACACGGAGGGCGACCGACGCACCCGCACGTCCGGGTCGGCCGAATTGCGCCTTCGAGATCGCTGCCATGACGCACGTGAACAGCGGCGCGCGCTCCGGCGCAACGGATGTCGGCGCGAGGTGCACGTCCTCGATCGCCCCTTCAGGCGAGACCGACAACTGGAGCGTGAGCGTCGTCGCGTCCCGTGTTCCGTGCTCGTCCGCGCACGCTTGCATGTCGGCATCGAACGATGGGCGCGCTGCATTCATGCGGCGAAGCACGCGATCGGTCGCAGGCGGACGCGCGACGGGCTTCTCCACGGAAGGCGTCGGCCCACGTTCCACGCTCGCCGCGCTCGCTCCGCTCGCCGCCGACGTCGCCCCCGCAGCGTCGATCACCGTCTCCGACACTGCAGTCGCGACCGGATCGACGCTCCGTTGCAGAACGACGCTGCGTTGCGGAACGACGCTGAGAGCACCGCTCGTGAGGATGATCGGGCGCTGGTCGGTGTTCGCCGACCGGCTCAAGTCGACGACCGGGGTCGCACGCACGAGCGCTGGCTTCACCGCGACGTCGTGCGTCGTCGGAGCCGGTCGCGGCTCGGCCTTCTTCGTCGGCGCGCGGACCACCGGCGGCTTCCTGGTCGGTGGCCCGGCACTCGCCGGCGGCGAGAGCACGAGGCCTACACTCGCGACGGCAGCGGCAGTACACGCGGAGAGCTTCTTCGTGAAGGCGGAGCAAGACGACGGCACGCACCTGAAAACGGCAGGGCGACGGGCGGGTTAAGCGCGGTCGATTGGGCGTTGCCTTTCGTGTGGAAGGGACTCACCCGGCGCAACGGTGCCTCCGCCGACGCGCCCGCCCGCCCCCGCCGACGCGCCCCGCCCCCGCGACGCCTCCGCCGACGCGGACGAGATGAGACGCGAACGAAACGCGCGCTTCCCCGGATTTACTGGGCCGGAGCGTTCGACGAATGGGATGAGCTTGGTAAGCTTGGAGCATGCGGATCGTCGTCCCCGCGTCGCTCCTGCTCGTCCTCGCCGCGTGCGCGCCGGCTCCAATCGGCTCGTACCCGGACACCGACGAGATCCATCTGCCGGACCGAAAGCCAATCGACGACGACGCCGGCGACGGCGATGCCGGCAGCAGCGCCTCGCGCGGCACGAGCACCTTCACGCTCACCGTGACGCTCTCCGGAAGCGGTACCGGGAACGTGACGTCCACGCCCGGCGGCGTGACGTGCTCGGGCAAGACGTGTAAGGGCACGTTCCCGCGCGGGACGGAGGTGACGCTCGTCCCGGCGCCTGCCGCGGGATCGATCTTCAACGGCTGGGGCGGCGGCTGCAACGGCAACACGTCGTGCGCGCCCGTGCTCAACGCAGACGTCGACGTGACCGCGACGCTCGATTCGATCGCCGGCACGTGGTCGGGCACGTACACGAACACGCGGCAGCGGTCCAACTGCACCTTCAACAACGCCGGCAACCTGAGCATCACGATCGCCGCCGACGGGACGGCGTTTTCGACGACGGGCAACATCGACGGGCTCGAGCTTCGTCAGACCAACGGCTGCAGCCTCGTCCGCAAGACGACGGGCAGCGCGCCGAAGCAGACGGCCACCCTCGACGGCAGCAAGGCTAGCGGGACGTGGATCTTCAACGTCGAGGGCGCGAGCAGCACCCTCGACTTCCCGTACACGGGCACGTTCGCGGGCGACAAGCTATCGGGCTCGTGGACGTGCACCACGTGCGTCGGAAGCTTCACGCTCACGAAGCAGTAACGACCGTGCCTCGTAGCCCCGCACGCCCTTCCCTGAGCGCACACGCGACGCCGTCCGACGCGTCCAGGAAGCTTTGATCTGGGACTCACGAACGCTCGCGGGTATACGAAAGCGGTCGATGCGCGGAACGCTCTCGCTTGCCCTCATCGCCGCGGTCGGAGCAGGCGCGGCGTGCGCCGGGAAGATCGCGCCGTCCGAATCCTCCGCCGGAGAAGGAGCATCGGATCGCGGAAAAACGCCCGGAAAAGCGCCCGGAAAAGCCCCCGAATCCGCACGGAGCTTCGACCCGGAAAGCTATTCGAAAGCGTGCTCGACGAAAGCCGATTGCGCGATCGTCCCCGTCATCAGCGAGTGCAGCTCGTGTTGCGGCCCGCTCGAGTGTCGGGTCGCGATGATCGACGTCCACTGAAGAGCCGTCCGGAGCTCTGCAGGAGCGCGGCGCGCCGATTTGATCTGGGCGCCGCGGCCCCTTCGTGGGATCCAGCGCATCGGAGGTCGCGTGGACCCGATCATCTCGGTCAACCATCTTTCGAAGACGTACAAGTCCGGCCATGCCGCGCTGAAGGACGTCACGCTCGAGATCCGGCGCGGCGAGATCTTCGCGCTGCTCGGCCCGAACGGCGCCGGCAAGACGACGCTCATCGGGATCATTTGCGGGACGGTCAATCCGACGGAGGGCACCGTCCTCGCTGACGGGCACGACATCGTGAAGGACTTCCGGGCGGCGCGGACGAAGATCGGCCTCGTCCCGCAGGAGCTCTCGACCGACATGTTCGAGACCGTCTGGGCGACAGTCAGCTTCAGCCGCGGGCTCTTCGGCAAGCCGAAGGACCCGGCGTACATCGAGAAGGTGCTCCGCGATCTGTCGCTGTGGGAGAAGCGCGACGCGAAGATCATGACGCTCTCCGGCGGCATGAAACGCCGCGTCCTCATCGCGAAGGCGCTCTCGCACGAGCCGAAGATCCTGTTCCTCGACGAGCCCACCGCCGGCGTCGACGTCGAGCTGCGCCGCGACATGTGGAAGATGGTCCGCTCGCTGCGCGAGACCGGCGTGACGATCATCCTGACGACGCACTACATCGAAGAAGCCGAGGAGATGGCCGATCGCATCGGCGTCATCAACAAGGGTCAGCTCGTCGTGGTCGAGGACAAGGCGACCCTTATGGCGAAGCTCGGGAAGAAGCAGCTCACTCTCCTCCTCCAGCGGCCGCTTCGCGAGATCCCAACGGCGCTCGCTTCCTACAACCTCGAGCTCTCGCGTGATGGCCTGCAGCTCGTCTACACCTTCCATGCCGAGGAGCAGCGGTCGCGCATCGCCGTCCTCCTCCGCGAGCTCGCGGAGCTCGGGATCGACTTCAAGGATCTGCAGACCCGAGAAAGCTCGCTCGAGGAGATCTTCGTCAGCCTCGTGAGGTCCGAGTCATGAATTTCGGTGCCGTCCGCGCGATCTACATGTTCGAGATGGCGCGCACCTTCCGCACGCTGCTCCAGAGCATCCTCTCGCCCGTCATCTCGACGTCGCTCTACTTCGTCGTCTTCGGGTCCGCGATCGGCTCGCGCATGACGAACATCGAGGGGATCCGCTACGCCGCGTTCATCATCCCGGGCCTGACGATGCTCTCTCTCCTGAGCGAGAGCATCTCGAACGCTTCGTTCGGGATCTACATGCCGAGGTTCTCGGGGACGATCTACGAGGTCCTCTCGGCGCCCGTCTCGTGGATCGAGATGGTGCTCGGGTACGTGGGCGCGGCCGCGTCGAAATCGGTCATGCTCGGCGCGATCATCCTCCTGACCGCGCGCCTCTTCGTGCCGTACGAGATCGCCCATCCCGTGTGGATGGCCGCGTTCCTCGTGCTCACCGCGGTCACGTTCAGCCTTTTCGGCTTCATCATCGGCCTCTGGGCGGACGGCTTCGAGAAGCTGCAGATCGTACCGATGTTGATCGTGACACCGCTCACGTTCCTCGGCGGGAGCTTCTATTCGATCAAGATGCTCCCGCCCGTCTGGCAGAAGATCACGCTCTTCAACCCGGTCGTCTATCTGATCAGCGGCTTTCGCTGGAGCTTCTTCGACACGTCGGACGTGAGCGTCGAGATCAGCGTCGCGATGACGTCCGTCTTCATGGTCATCTGCCTCCTGACCGTCCGGCTCCTCATCAAGTCGGGCTACCGCCTGAAGACCTGACGCGCGGCCGCGGCGCGGCGCCTCCCGCGCCCTGAACGAAATCGCGACGTTGCAGAATTCTTGCCGGACGTGTCGATCCAGCGCCCGTTCGTTTGTCGATCATCGCGCGAAGCAAACGAAGCGAACGAAGCGACGAAAGGAGCTCGACGATGCGATTCATGGTGCTGGTCAAGGCGACGAAGGACTCCGAGGCGGGCGCGATGCCGGACCCGAAGCTCGTCGAGGAGATGGGCAAGTACAACGAGGAGCTCGCCAAGGCGGGAGTCCTCCTCGATCTGTCCGGGCTGCATCCCAGCTCGAAAGGCGCGCGCGTCCGCTTCAACGGGCCGAACCGCACCGTGATCGACGGTCCCTTCCCCGAGACGAAGGAGCTGATCGCCGGCTACTGGATCCTCCAGGTGAAGTCGAAGGAGGAAGCGATCGAGTGGGTCAAGCGGTGCCCGAATCCGCACGGCGGGGAGAGCGAGATCGAGCTCCGTCAGGTGTTCGAGCTCGGCGACTTCGAGCTCACGCCCGACGCGAAGGCGTCGCACGACGCGGTCGCGGCGCAACTCAAGGCGTAGAAGCGCCGCTTGCGGCTGGGCTGCAGCGTACGGCCCAGCTCAGCTCATGACGGGCGCCGGCGCGTGGAGCGCGCAATCGGCGCCCCACAGCTGCATTCGCGGACGACGACGACGAGGTGCTCCGGCCAGTGGCTGACGACGCCCGCGAGCTGCTCGCCTGCGACCTGCGTGAGCGCAGGGAGCGCAGCCCATTCGGCTTCGGTGCGCTGCACGCGGCAGCGGCCGCACGCGATCTTCACCCGCGGGGTCACGTCGTCCGTTCTCCTCGAAACGCTCGTCTCCACCGCTCGACACTCGAGCGGGTGCGGGATCGACACCTCTTCCGTTACCACTGCGTCGATTTTTCCTTCCGTCCCCGATCGTGCAATTGCCGCGGCTCGCCCCGACGATCAAAAAAAGTTCGTCCCGCGTGTCGATTCATCCGGACCTCGTTCGACGACCTCACGAGACCGCAGAGCGCGGTCCGTCGAGCACTCGAAGGAGATGTCATGAAGAAGGGAATTTTCCGCAAGGTCCTCATCGCGGTTCCGGCGGCGCTGGCGTTGCTTGCCGGTGTGATTGTGACGCGCCCGGCGACGTTCCATTACGAGCGATCGATCACGATTGCGTCACCTCCCGAGGGAGTCTTCGCCCAGGTGAACGACTTTCATGCGTGGGCCGGGTGGTCGCCTTACGACAAGCTCGATCCTCAGATGAAGCGGACGTACGAGGGCCCGTCCGCCGGAAGCGGCGCGAAATACGCCTGGTCGGGGAATCACCAGGTCGGCGAAGGGGCGATGACGATCGAGCGGAGCGACGCGCCTTCCCAAATCGTCATCCGACTCGACTTCGTCAAGCCCATGGAGGCCACGAATATGGCGACCTTCACGTTCGCCAAGGCGCCCGAGGGTACGAAGGTGACCTGGGCGATGGACGGGAAGAACACGTTCCTCGGGAAGGCCGCCTCGCTGGTCCTCGACATGGAGAAGCTAGTCGGCAGCGACTTCGAGCGCGGGCTCGTCGCGCTCAAGGCACAGGCGGAGGCGGCCTCGAATGCGAGCGCTCACGCATCGAACCTCGCGCCCTGAGGCGAGCCACGATCGACCTCCCATCGCCTCACGAGCGGCTGCCGCAGCGCGTGCACCGCATGGGCTTGCGCCCTGCGCGGAAGGTGCTCTGATGCCTGCCCGTGACAGCGTCCTCCGATACGCACCGCGCGATCAACGCAGTCTTCAGGCTCGAGTCGGCGAGGTTGATCGCCGGGCTCGCGCGGATCGTCCGCGACGTCGGGGTCGCGGAGGAGCTCGCGCAGGACGCGCTCGTTGCGGCGCTCGAGCAATGGCCGACGGAGGGCGTGCCGAACAACCCGGGCGCATGGCTGATGGCGACGGCGAAGCACCGCGCGATCAACTTCCTGCGTCGCGGCAAGATGCTCGACCGGAAACACGAGCAGATCGGTCACGAGCTCGAGGCGCAGCAGGAGCTGACGACTCCGGACATCGAAGCCATGGTCGATGACACCGTTGGCGACGACCTCCTCCGCCTCGTCTTCGTCGCGTGTCACCCGGTCCTCTCGGTCGAGGCGCGCGTCGCGCTCACGCTGCGTCTGCTCGGAGGACTGACGACCGACGAGATCGCGCGGGCGTTCCTCGTCGCGGAGCCGACGATCGCGCAGCGCATCGTCCGGGCGAAAAGGACGCTGTCCGAGGCGAACATCCCGTTCGAAGTCCCGCGACGCGACGAGCTCGCCGAGCGGCTCTCGTCGGTCCTCGGGGTCATCTACTTGATCTTCAACGAGGGCTATTCCGCGACGGCCGGCGATGACCTGATGCGCCCCCAGCTCTGCGAGGATGCTCTTCGTCTCGGTCGCATCCTCGCCGGGCTCGCCCCGCAAGAGTCGGAGGTGCACGGCCTCGTCGCGCTCATGGAGCTGCACGCATCACGCGCAGCGGCGCGGACGACGCGCAGCGGCGACCCCGTCCTGCTCCCGGAGCAGGATCGTTCACGCTGGGATCGGCTTCTCATCCGGCGTGGTCTCGCGGCGCTCGAGCGCGCAGAGTCGCTCAGCGCAGGAACGCGCGGACCGTACACGCTGCAAGCGGCGATCTCCGCGTGCCACGCGCGCGCAAACACCGCGGCAGCGACGGACTGGGCACGCATCGCCGAGATCTACGCCGAGCTCGCGGCCATCATGCCGTCCCCCGTCGTCGAGTTGAACCGGGCGATGGCCGTCGCGATGGCACAAGGACCGGCCGCAGGCCTCGCGATCATCGACACGTTGGTCTCCGAGCCCTCCCTCGAGCGATACCCGTATCTTCCTAGCGCGCGCGGCGATCTGCTCTCGAAGCTCGGCCGTCTCGAGGAGGCACGGGAGCAGTTCGAACGCGCTGCGACGCTGACGCGGAACGAGCGCGAACGTGCGCTCCTCCTCGAGCGGGCCGCGCGATGTGGTCGCGAATCCGCGTCGGCATAGCGGCCGAGGTCAGCGGCGATTTTCGCGCGACGCACGGGCGCTGACGCGCTATGCGTTCCGCTCTCGAGGCCGAACATGCTCTACGCCATCCTCTGTTACGACCACGAATCCGTCGTCGGTTCCTGGACCAAAGACGAGGACGACGCCGTCATGGCGAAGCTCGGTATCGTGCAGGAGAAGATGGCCGCACGGGGCCTGCTCGGCCCGGTCGCACGGCTCGCCGGCACGACGAAGGCGAAGACCCTGAAGCGAAGCGGCAGCGCGATGGTCGTCGACGGTCCGTTCGCCGAGACGAAGGAGCAGCTCCTCGGCTTCTTCGTCGTCGACTGCGAGACGATCGAAGAGGCCATCGAGTTCGCGAAGGAGCTCGGTCGCGCGAAGGAGAGCGAAGGGTCGTACGAGATCCGGCCCATCACGTACTTCGCGCCGAACAAGCTCCCGACCAGCTGACCTTCGGCTGACGTGCTCGAGCACGTCGCCGACAGCCGAGGCGAGCGGCATCGCCTCGGGGCACTTCTCCTCGACGTAGTGTGGTTGGGGTAACGCAACGTTGCGAGTCAGCCGCCCCGGCGTTTCGCGCGAGACGGTGTGCTTCTTGCGTCGCGTGACGGCATGAACCAGGTCGAAGCGTACGCAGGCGACAAGCTGGAGGACTTTCCGCTCGGCGCTTACGCGGTCCTCGTGCTCGCCTTCGTCGGGGGCTTCGGATCGATGCTCGTGCAGGCATCGCGCAACGGGAAGCTGCCGAGAAGGATCGGCGCGCGGGACATCGCTCTGCTCGGGGTGGCGACGCACCGCCTCACGCGCCTCTTCACGCGTGAGCGCGTCACCGCCATCGTGCGCTTCCCGTTCACGCGTCTCGAAGGCACCGCGGGCGCCGGAGAGGTCAGCGAGCACGCACGAGGACACGGGCTGCAGCGCGCGGTCGGCAGCTTGATGACGTGTCAGTTCTGCGCGGCCCCGTGGACGGCCGCGGGCCTGACCGCAGGCCTCCTCAAGAGACCGCGCGAGACGCGCGTCATCGCGAGCGTGCTCGCGATGATCGCCATCTCGGACTTCCTCCACCAGGCCTACGCAAAGGCGCGCGCGGCGAGCTGACACGGGCTCGTCTCCTCGGCTGCCGGTGAGCGTCCATCCCGTTCGTGATGTTCCTCGAAGAGGCTCGGCCCCGGGGGGCATGACGGTTCATCCTGTGGTCGCTTGACGGTTGCGCCGTGAACGTCTCTGCTCTCGGATGATCCCTCCGGACTCCGAGCCATGGCCGTCGAGAAGTCGATTCCATCCGGTACCGTCGTCGGCGGCCGATTCGAGATCGAGTCGCTCGCGGGCAGCGGTGGCATGGGCGAGGTGTACCGCGCGCGCGATCGCGACACCGGCGAGCTCGTGGCGGTGAAGTTCGTCCGCCAGGGCGCGGAAGCGTACGTCGCTCGCTTCGAACGCGAAGCACGGGCGCTCGCCCAGTTCGCGCATCCGGGCATCGTCCGCTACGTCGCGCACGGCAAGGAGCCTTCCTTCTTTCTCGCGATGGAGTGGCTCGAAGGCCAGGACCTGCATCGCCGGCTCGCACGCGGGGCCATGCCCATCGGTGAAGCGCTCGAGCTCGCGCGCCGAATCGCCGATGCGCTCGCCGCTGCGCACGCGCGCGGCGTCATTCATCGTGACCTCAAGCCGAGCAACATCTTCTTGTGCGGCGGCGTCATCGACGCGGCGAAGCTGCTCGACTTCGGCGTGGCTCAGGTTGCCAAGAGCACGCACGCGCTCACCGGGACTGGCCAGCTCATCGGAACGCTCGGCTACATGGCGCCCGAGCAAGCGATCAGCGGGCGTGACGTCACGCCGGCGGCCGACGTCTTCTCGCTCGGCTGCGTCCTCTTCGAGTGCCTCGCAGGACGCGCGCCGTTCGCCGGCGAATGGGCCGAGGTCCTGTCGAAGATCCTGCTCTCTGAGCCTCCGCGACTACGGGAAATCCGGCCCGATGCTCCGCACGCGCTCGACGAGCTCGTCGCGCGCATGTTGCGGAAGGATCCGGCGGCGCGTGCATCGCTCGCGTCGGTGTCGGCCGATCTCGCGAGCTTTCTCTCTGCGGGCGCGACGCTGACGGCGAACGATGCCGACGACGCGATCGGCGTGCCCGCCGTGACCGGTGACGAGCGCCGTCTCCTCGCGGTGATCGTCACGAGCGACGCTGGAGGCGTCGTCTTCGAAGACGTGCGGCTGACGCCATCGGCGGACACGATGCCGAGCAGCGCTGTCCACCTCGGAAGCGTCGTCGCGAAGTTCGACGGCCAGCTCGAGGTCCGTGCCGACGGCACACCGCTCGTCACGCTGACGTCGGCGGGTGCAGCGACCGATCTCGCGACGCGTGCCGCGCGATGCGCGCTCGCGATGCGCGACATCCTCCCGAGAGCACGCATCGCCGTCGCGAGCGGGCGCGGCGACCCCTCCCGCGGCTCGGTCATCGCCGACGTCGTCGCGCGCGCACTGCAGCTGCTCGACATCGACAGCCACGCGACACACGTGCGGATCGATGCGATGACCGCCGGGCTGCTCGACTCGACGTTCGAGGTCAGCGGAGACGCATCGGCGCTTGCGCTGATCGGTCATCGCGAGCGGAACAGCGTCCGCAAGCTGCTCGGCAAGCCGACCCCATGCGTCGGCCGCGAGCGCGAGCTCTCGATGTTGAATGGGCTCGTCGCCGAATGCCTCGACGAGCCGCTGTCGACCGCGCTGTTGATCACGGCGAATGCCGGCGTCGGAAAGAGCCGCCTCCGCTACGAGATCCTTCGCGCGCTGCGCGATCGACAGGACTCTCCGGAGATCTGGATGGCGCGAGGGGATCCGATCACGGTCGGGTCGCCGTTCGGAATGCTCTCGCAGCTGCTCCGCGGGATGGCCGGCCTGGTCGACGGCGAGCTCGTCGAGGTACGCCGCCAGAAGCTGCTCGCGCGCATCGGGCGAAATCTGCCACCCGAGGACGCGACCCGCATCGCGCAGTTCCTCGGCGAGCTCGTCGGCGCAGAGCTCTCCGGCGACGATCGACCGGCGCTGCGTGCGGCGCGCCAGGATCCCGCGCTGATGAACGATCAGCTCCGGCGCGCGTGGGACGACCTCGTCGCCGCGGAGTGCGGCGCCGGTCCGGTCGTCATCGTCCTCGAGGACCTGCAGTGGGGCGACCTGCCGACGGTCACGTTCGTCGACGCCGTGCTCCGTAC
>JAEXCN010000164.1 GCA_023402175.1 Pseudomonadota bacterium
CTGGTGGGCCCTCTCCCTTACACTCCCGCGGCCATGAAGAGGGTTTTGGGAACGGTTCTCGCGGTGTCGGCGCTCGTCATCTCCAGCTCCGCATGCAGCCGGAACAACATCGAGGCGGTCAACCTCGCGAACGAGGGTGACAGGGACAAGGCGACCAACATCGACGGCGCCATCTCGAAGTACGAGCAGGCGACGAACCTCGATCCGACGAATCACAAGATCCTCGGAAAGCTCGCGAACGCGTACCAGAAGAAAGAACAGTGGGACAAGGTCGCGACCACGTGCGCGAAGGCCGAGAAGCTCGCGCCGAAGCACGCGAGCTACTACTTCCAGCACGGCCTCGCGCTCGCGCGTCAGGCTGTGAAGGGACCGACGGGCTGGGGTGACGCGAAGGCCCCGCTCGAGGAAGCGATCAAGCTCGATCCGAACATCGCCGATGCGCACTTCGAGCTCGCGGAGGTCTTCCTCCACCTCGACGACGAGGCGAGCGCGCTGCAGTCGTACACGAAGGCGATCCAGATGAAGCCCGATCAGCTGGCGTTCTACGGTCCGCTCGCGGAGCTCTACATCCGCCTCAACTTCGTCGACCAGGCAGAGTCCGTCCTCAAGGAGAGCCTCGGGTTCGCGAAGGAAGGCGACAAGGCGCTCTTCGTCATTCACAGCCTCCTCGGCGACATCGCCGATCGGAAGCGCGACACGTCGAAGGCCGTCACCGAGTACGAGGCGGCGAAGAAGGCGTGCGGTCAGTGCAACGAGGCCGGACAGCAGATCGCGTTCTTCAACCTCGGTGCTGCCTACGCGAGCTTGAACCCGCCGAAGAAGAGCGAGGCGATGGGGCAGCTCCAGAACTTCCAGAAGATGATCTGCAAGGGCGCCGCCGCCCAGCGCTACGCCGATCAGTGCACGCAGGCGCAGCAGCTCGCGACGAAGCTCGGGGGCAACCTCCAGTAAGTGGCGAACGACGAACGATCACGGGGCCAGGTAGCGCAAAGGCTCGCGAGCAACTCGAGCACCGCGCTGCCTGTACGCGTCTTCGGAGTTCAGCATCGACCGCATTCTGCAACGTCGTCGAAGTCGTCGACGTCCTCTTCACTCATCGAAGCGCTTCACGAAGCCCGCCCTCGATCGCGATGGCGGGCTGTTTTGCATCGTGCGCCCCTGTATTCATGGGGACACGACATGCGCGGCGCACGTGCCGCGCCCACACGACGCTACACCGGTCAAGGCGAAACGCGCTCCCGGTTCGGCGTCGAAGTACCTGTCACCGATTGTGATCAAGGAACCCCACAGGGCTGTTGGCTTTGATAGCCTTGCATTCCGACGTTGGCTTTTCCTCGCGACGTGATGCGAGCGAGGACCCAAAAGCGGTTTGGGGATAACCGAGGGAATCCATGGACCTGCAGGAACGTCTGAAGCAGCTGGAAAACGTTCGCGACTGGCAGGGGCTCGTCGAAGAGCTCGAAAAGGGAATCCAGTCGTCGAATGCCAATGAAGCCAAGGCCGGCTTCCACCTGCGGCTCGGACAGGTTCTCGAATCGAAGTTCCTTTCTGGCGTCAAAGCGCTGAAGCACTTCCAGGACGCGTACAAGCTGAATCCTGCGCTCGGTGAGAGCCTCGAAGCAGCGCGCTCGGTCTACTGGAGCCTCGGCAAATTGAACATGGTGCAGAAGCTCCTCGAGCTGGAGCTGCGCACTCAGAAAGAAGGCGACGTCGCGAGCGAGTTGCTCACCGAGCTCGGTGACGTGCTCTGCGATCTCGGCGACTACGACAAGGCGACGAGCACGTACGCGCGAGCGCTCGCGACGAGCAACGGCCAGAGCGCCGATGCGCGTGCATGCCTCGAGGACGTGCAGGCCGAGAGCGGCTCGTGGCAGTCGCACGTGAGCGCGCTGACGAACACGGCGATGGAGGCCTCGCCCGATCAGCGTTGCCGCCTCTTCCTCCGCGCCGCGCGCATCACGCGTCGCTTCCAGCCGGACGGAGTCGTCGGTCTGCTCGAGCGCGCGTACGCGGCCGATCCGAGCAACAAACAAGCGGCGGCGCTCTTCGAGGGCGCGCTCGCCGAGACCGGGAAGCTCGACGAGCTCGAGAGCTTCCAGTTCCGGCTCCTGCAGAATGAGAACCAGCGCAACCGCCGCGCGCGCCTCGCGCTCACGTTCGGTACGCGCTGGGTGTCGCGCCACCAGAACGTCGACATCGGGTCGAAGTTCCTCGAAGAAGCGATCAAGCTCGATCCCGAGAACGAGGGCGCGTTCCACTACCTGCGCGACGCGTACGGCCGCAAGGGCGGCGACTGGGATCGCGTGCTCACGCTCGCCGAAGAAGCGGTCACGCACTCGGGCGAGAACGGTAACGCGACGTTCCTCCTCGCGCAGGCAGGTACGATCGCGTGGCGTCAGCTCGGAAACCTGATTCGTGCACGCACAGTGTTCGAGCGCCTCAGCCAGATCAGTCCGGAGCACCCGGTGCTTCGCGCGTTCGAGGCGCAGATCGGCGAGTCGCTCACGAATCCGCCGCCGGCGATGGTCTCGATCCCGCCGATCGCCACGACTCCGCCGGCACGGCAGGACACGAGCCCGCCTCCGCAGGGCTTCGATGCGCGCCGTGCGAGCATCCCCGATCGATCGGAGCCGCCGCCGCCGATGGTGACGGAGCCGCCGACACACGGCACCGCGCCTTCGGAGCGTCCGGAGCCGCAGCCGTCCCTCCCGCCCGCGGCGAAGGCGCCGAGCATTCCGCCGCCCGCGCCCACGCCGAGCGTCGCGCCGGCAGCTCCTGCTTCGCCCGCCGTGGGTGACGCCGGCAAGATCGCCGAGCTTCGTGCGCTCGCCGACAAGCAGGAAGCGAACAAGCGTTTCAACGAGTACGTCAAGACGCTCCTCCAGCTCGCGGCGATCGTGCCCGAGCCCGAGGAGAAGGTTGCGCTCTACACGAAGGCCGCCGAGCTCTACACCGGCAAGTTCGCCAATCAGGCGGAGGCGGTGAAGGCCTACGAGCAGGTCATCGCGATCGATCCGGAGAACCAGAGCGCGATCGAGTACCTCCGGCAGATGTACGAGAAGCGTCGCGACTGGGAGAAGCTCCTCGGTCTCGAGCGACGCGAAGCCGAGCGTCTCTACGGCGACGAGCGCGCGCAGAAGTTCCTCGAGATCGCGAAGCTCGCCACCGAGCGCGTCAAGAAGCCCGAAGTCTGCATCGAGCTCTGGCAGCAGGTGCTCGACTCCGATTCGTCGAACGTCGAGGCGCTCGGCGCGCTCGGCGGTCTCTACGAGCGGAGCAAGGACTTCGACAAGCTCGTCAACGTCCTCGAGAAGCAAGCCGAGGTCACGTACGACAACGCGCAGAAGATCCAGATCCTCACGAAGCTCGGGACGATCTACGGCGATCGCCTGAACAACGACGAGGGCGCGGTCAATGCGTGGCGCGCGCTCCTCGCGATCGAGCCGAACGACCGCAAGGCGCAGGAGGCTCTCAAGAAGAAGTACCTCGCGCTCGGTCGCTGGGACGACCTCGAGGTCTTCTACGCCGAGAGCGGCAAGTGGGACGAGTTCATCCGCGTCCTCGAGCAGCAGGAAGCGAAGGAGACGAGCTCCGAAGCCAAGATCGGGATGCTCTTCAAGATCGCCGAGCTCTGGGCGGACAAGAAGCAGAAGAACGATCGCGCGGCGCGCGCGTACGAGAAGGTCCTCGAGCTCGAGCCGCAGAACCTCCGCGCCGCCGAGGCGCTCATCCCGATCTACTCGCAAGCCGGCAACAGCAAGGCGCTCGCGAACGCGATCGAGGTGAAGCTCGGTCACGAGGAGGACGCCTACGCGAAGCTGGCGCTCCTGCGTGAGGTCGCCGCGCTCTACGAAGGAAAGGTCAAGGAGCCGCAGAAGGCGTTCGCGCGTTACCTCTCCGCGTTCGTGCTCTTCCCGGCGGACGAGCAGACCACGATCGACGTCGAGCGCGCCGCGAAGGCGACGGGTCAGTGGCAGGAAGTCCAGGGCGCGTACCGCACCGCGATCGATCAGGCGATCGACTCGGGCGACGCCGGTCTCGCGATCACGCTTCGTCTGAAGCTCGGTCGCGTGCTCGTCGAAGAGATGCAGCAGGTCGACGAGGCGCTCACGGTGTACCGCGCGGTCTACGACGCGGACAGCGAGAACGCCGAAGCGCTCGCCGCGCTCGAGCGCCTGTACCGCGCGACGTCGCGCTACTCGGACCTCCTCGGGATCTACGAGAAGCGCCGCGAGCTCTCGACCGATCACGGCGAGAAGAAGCAGATCAGCTACGAGATCGCGAAGCTGTACGAGACCGAGGTCAAGGATCTCGACAAGGCGATCGACACGTACAACGGCGTGCTCGAGGACGAGCCGACGGACGCTCACGCGCTGAAGGCGCTCGATGTCCTCTACGGACAGCTCGAACGCTGGGAGCCGTACGTCGACACGCTTCGTCGTCGCATCGAGCTCGACGTGAACGAGGGCGAGCTCATCGACCTCAAGTTCCGTCTCGGCCAGACGCTCGAGAAGCACACCGGCGATCCCGCCGGCGCGCTCGAGAACTACCGCGAGATCCTCTTCCTCGACGCGCAGCACGAAGGTGCGCGCGAGGCGCTCGAGGCGCTGCTCCAGAACGCGGACCTCCGCGCGGAGGCCGCCGCCATCCTCGAGAACATCTACGAGGAGAGGGGAGACTTCCCGAAGCTGCTCGTCGCGCTCGACATCCTTGCGGAGGCCGAGGGCGACAGCGACAAGCGCGTCTCGCTCCTTCGCAAAGTCGCACGCGTCTCGAGCGAGATGCTCAATGACCACGCGCGCGCGTTCAAGGCGCTCGCGTCCGCTCTCCGCGAGCAGCCGCACCACGGCGAGACGCGCGCGGAGATCGAGCGCATCGCCGACATGTCGAGCACGTGGAAGGAGCTCACGGAGCTCTACGAGTCGATCGCCGAGAACCTGACGGACGCGCAGCTCGCGCGCTCGTACTGGATGCGGTCGGCGCAGATCGAGGACCAGCAGCTCGGCCTCGTCGACGACGCGGCGAAGGGCTACGTCCACGTCCTCTCGCTCGACCCGGCCGACGCCGAGGCGCTCGACGCGCTCGAGGCGCTCTTCACGCGCACGCAGCGGTGGACCGATCTCATCGGCGTCACCGAGCGTCGCATCGAGCAGACCGCCGATCCGGATCAGCGCGAGCAGCTCTACGTGCGCATGGCGCGCATCTACGACGAGCAGCTCGGTCGCCCCGACGACGCGGTGTCCTCGTACAAGCGCGTCCTCGAGCTCGATCCCGCGAGCCAGACGGCGCTCACCGCGCTCGACCAGCTCTTCACGCGTCAGCGCATGTGGAGCGACCTCGCGGAGAACCTCGAGGCGCAGCTCTCGCTCGCGACGGACGACGACCAGCAGGTCGCCCTCATGCTCCGCCTGGCTTCGCTGCGCGAGACGCAGATGAACCAGATCGAGCAGGCGATCGAGGGTTACCGCTCGGTGCTCGAGCGTGACATCTCGAACGCGGAGGCGCTCGGCGCGCTCGAGCGCCTCGGACAGGACGCGGCGCACGAGCTCGTCATCGCCGACCTCCTCGAGCCGCTCTACCGCCAGATCGGCGACTACCAGAAGCTCATCGGCGCGCATGAAGTCCAGGTGCGCCGCGCGGATGATCCGAACCGTCGCGTCGAGCTGCTCCACCAGATCGCGCAGCTGCACGAGGATGCGGCCGCGGACTTGAACAACGCGTTCTCCACGCTGGCTCGCGCGCTCAAGGAAGATCCCGCGAACGGCGAGACGCAGACCCAGATCGATCGCGTCGCTCGCGCGACCGGCCGCTTCGAGGACCTCGCGCAGGTCTATCGCGATCTCGGCTCGGAGGTCGTCGGGAACGATCCCGCCCTCGGCGCCACGCTCACGATGATGAGCGCGCGCGTGTACGAGGCGGACATCGGCAATCTCGACACCGCCATCGGGCTCTACACGAAGGTGCTCGAAATCGACGGCTCGCATCTCGCGGCCGCCGAGTCTCTCGAGCGCCTCTACCGCCAGAGCGAGCGTTACTCCGAGCTCTCGCAGATCCTGCAGCGCAAGGCCGAGATCCTGGTCGAGCCGCAGGATCAGAAGGACGCTCTCTTCCAGGCCGCGGCCATCGAAGAGGACGTCCTCGAGAAGCCCGAAGACGCGATCGCCGTCTACAAGAAGGTGCTCGCGATCGACGAGGACGACGTCCGCGCGCTCGACGCGCTGATCAAGCGTTACCTCGGTCTGTCGCGCTGGCAGGACCTCCTCGCGGTCTACGAGCGCAAGGCGGATCTCGTCGCCGATCCCGACGAGAAGAAGCGCATCTACTACCAGGTCGGCGCCGTCTACGAGCGTGAGCTCGGAAGCGTCGAGCAGGCGATCGAGACGTACACGAAGATCCTCGAGCTCGATCCGGACGATCTGCAGGCGCTCTCGCGTCTCGACGTCCTCTACGAGCAGGCGCAGAACTGGCAGGAGCTCCTCGGCGTCCTCACGCGCGAGAGCGAGATGTGTGAGGATCCGAACGAAGCGATCAGCTTCCAGTACCGGATCGCAGAGCTCTACGAAAAGCGGCTCGACGACGTCACCCGAGCCATCGAGCTCTATCGCGAGATCCTGCAGCGCCAGGTCGATCACGAGCCGACGCTCCTCGCCCTCGAAGGGTTGAAGAGCGGGCACAAGGATCCGCTCGGCGCCGCTGCCGTCCTCGAGCCGGTCTACGAGGCCGCGAGCGACTGGCCGCGACTCATCTCCGTTCACGAGGTGCAGGTCGCGCACGCGGACGATCCGTTCCAGAAGGTGGATCTCCTCCACCGCATCGCGCGCCTCTACGAAGACGCGCTCGAGAACCACGGCGCTGCGTTCGACACGTACGCCCGTGCGCTCACGCTCGACAACGGCAACGAGGCGACGCTCCAGAACCTGGAACGCCTCGCGATGGTCGTGAACCGCTGGCCGCAGGTCGCGCAGCTCTACGACGCGGAGCTCGACAAGCTCACCGAGACGCCCGAGCGCTTCGTGGAGCTCGGTCTCCGCCTCGCGCAGATCTACGAGGTGCAGCTCGAGGACGTCGACAGCGCCATCGGGCGGTACCGCCGCGTGATGGAGGTCGAGCCCGAGAACCAGACCGCCGTTCGCTCGCTCGATCGCCTGTACCTCCAGACGGAGCGGTGGTCGGAGCTCGCGGCGATCCTCGAGCGCGAGGCCGAGATCGGCCAGACGCCCGACGAGATCCTCGAGTTCAAGTACCGCTTGGGGCAGGTGCAGCAGCTCTCGCTGAACAACGTCGACGCGGCGATCGCCGCCTACCGCGACGTCCTCAGCGCGGCTCCGGAGCACGAGAACGCCGCGCACGCGCTCGAAGGGCTCTTCGCGAACGGCATCAAGCAGGTCGAGATCGCCGAGATCCTCGAGCCGCTGTACCGCGCGGCAGGTGAGTGGGAAAAGCTCGTGGGCGTCCACGAAGCGCAGCTCGTCCACACGCCGGCGAACCCCGAGACGAACAACGAGGAGCGCCTCGCTGCGTACTACCGCATCGCGGAGCTGCTCGAGGACAAGCTGATGGATCCGGTGCGCACGCTCGACGTGTACATCCGGGCCCTCAAGGAGTTCCCGCTCGACGAGAAGTCGGGCGAGGAAGCGCCGCGCCTCGCAGGCACGATCGACGGTGGCTGGGAGACGCTCGCGAACGCGTATGCGGACATCCTCGGCCTGCACCAGGACAAGACCGTCCAGTGCACGATCGGTCGCCGCCTCGCGAAGACCTTCGAGGACGACCTCGGTGACATCGACAAGGCGGTCGAGACGTACCGCTACGTCCTGTCCGTCGAGGAGCTCGATCAGGAGGCGCTCGCCAACCTCGATCGCATCTACGTGTCGATCGAGTCGTGGGCCGATCTCGCCGGCATCCTCGAGATGCGCGTGCGGGCTCCGGCCGACGATCTCGAGCTCACGGAGCTCTACGCTCGCCTCGGCGAAGTGTACGAGTCGCGTCTCGGGGACATCCCGAACGCCACGCGCGCGTTCCGCAAGATCTTCGACGAGCTCGACAAGACGCACGACGGCGCGATCCAGGCGCTCGCGCGCATCTACGCGGGCCAGGAGAACTGGGTCGAGCTGAACGTCGTCTACGAGCGCGAGCTCGAGAACGCGTCGGGCGACGTCGCCGAAGCGGAGATCCGCGCGAAGATCGCGCACCTCGCCGCGGATCGCCTGAACGATCCGAACAAGGCGATCGACACCTGGAAGATCGTCCTCGATCTCCGTGGTGAAGATCCCGAGGCGCTCCAGGCGCTGTCGAACCTCTACGAGCAGCAGCAGATGTGGCGTGAGCTCGTGGACATCCTCGAGCGTCAGTACGACATCGCTGCGAGCGACGACGACCGCGTGAACATCCTCACGCGGAAGGCCCGCACGTTCGAAGGCAAGCTGCAGCGCGACGACCTCGCGCTCGAAGACTGGAACCGCGTCCTCGACATCGACTACGCGAACCTCGCAGCGCTCCGCGCGATCAGCGCGATTCGGCGCCGCCAGGGCGACGCGCAGGAGCTCGTCACGGCGCTCCACCAGATGGTGGACCGCGCTGCGGCGATGTTCGATCCCGAGGAGCTGAAGGAGATCTTCCGCGAGCTCGGCAAGGTCTACGGCGAGCAGCTCTCGCAGCCGTACGACGCCGCCGATGCCTGGCGGAAGCTCCTCGAGGTCGGCCCCGACTTCGAGGCGATGGATGCCCTCGAGGCGATCTATCGCGGTCAGGAGCAGTGGACCGACGTCATCGACGTGAAGATGCAGCGCGCTGCGGCCCTCGAGGACCCGGCGGCGAAGATCGAGGAGTACCGTCAGGTCGCCGAGCTGTGGCGCGAGACGGCGCAGGAGGCGGACAAGGCGACGCCTGCCTGGCAGAAGATCCTCGAAGTCGACAACACGCACGACGAGGCGTTCCTCCAGCTCGAGAAGCTGCACACTGCAGCCAATCGGTGGGAGCCGCTCATCGAGCTCTATCTCGGTCGCCTCGACACGCGCTCGGAGACCGCGGACCGCACGGACCTCCTCCGTCGCATCGCGAAGGTCTTCGAGGAGAAGCTCGACGACAAGAACCAGGCGCTCGACGCCCTCATCAACGCGCTCTCGGAAGACTTCCACGATCGCGAGACGGCCAAGTACCTCGAGCGCATGGCGCAGGGCACGGGCCGCTGGGGTGAGGTGATCCAGACGGCGAACAACTGGCTCCAGGCGCAGTCCGAGGCGCATCAGAAGATCCGCCTCTGCCTGCACCTCGCCAAGTGGTACGGCGACGATCTCGGTCACCCCGAGTACGCGCAGCCCTACTACGCGCAGATCGTCGCGCTCGATCCGAACAACGTCGGCGCGCTCCGCCAGATGGGGCAGCTCTATCGCAAGAACGGCAACTGGCAGCAGCTCGGCGCCACGCTCACGCGTGCGCTCGACGTGGCCGTCAGCGACGTCGATCGCAAAGAGATCCTCACGGAGCTCGGCGAGCTGCTCGACAGCCAGATGAACCAGACCGACCAGGCGGTGACGCACTTCAATCGTGCGCTCGAAGTCGACGGTCTGTTCATCCCGGCGATCGAGAACCTCGAACGCATCTACGCTTCACGCGGCGAGAAGCGGCAGCTCATCGACATCCTCACGCGCAAGGTCCGCGCGCTCAATGACGCCTCCGAGATCGCGGCGACCAAGCTGCGGATCGGAACGCTCCACGAGGAGATGAACGATCCGAACCGCGCGGCGCAGTCGTTCCGCGAGGTCATCGAGATCGAGCCGCAGAACCTGCAGGGCCTTCGTGGCCTCGCGCGAGTCTACGAGACTCTCAACCAGTGGCCCGAGCTCGTTCGGGTGCTCGAAGCGCAGCTCGACGTCGTCACGACCGAGCGTGAGCGCATCGACATCCTGATGCAGCTCGCCAGCATCCACGAGGAGCAGTTCCTCAAGGCGGACATCGCGGCCCAGCGCCTCGAGCAGGTCCTCGAGATCGATCCGAATCACGAGGAAGCCTACTTCGCCCTCGAGCGCTGCTACCGGAAGCTGCGCCAGTGGACGGACCTCATCAACGTCTACGAGCGTCACATCTCGGCGACGCTCGATCGGAAGACGAAGGTGGATCTCTACGGCGCGATCGCTCAGGTCTACGCCGACGAGATCGAGGACACCGACCGCGCGATCGACGCGTACCGCAACATCGTCGACCTCGACGACACGAACCTCCCCGCGCTCGAAGCGCTGTCGAAGCTCTACGACAAGCAGGGAGATGCGTCGCAGTCGATCGACTACATGACGCGGGTCGCGGAGCTGACGCAGGACACCAAGCAGCGCGTCGAGAGCTACTACCGAATCGGTAAGGCGCTCGACGAGAAGCTCGGTGACCGCGTCTCGGCGCAGGACCGCTACGAGATGGCGCTCGATCTCGATCCGTCGCACTTGCCCACTCTCGGGGCGCTGCGCCAGATCGCGACCGACAACGCGGACTACGACAAGGCCGCGCGCTACATCGACCAGGAGCAGAGCTACACGCCGGCCCCGCGCCAGCGTGCTCGCCTCCTCGTCGAGCTCGGACGTCTCCGCGAGGAGATGCTCGGCGATCACGACAGCGCGGTGCTCGCGTGGGAAGCCTCCTACGAGGCCGATCCCGAGAACGAGGACGCCGCGATGCCGCTCGTCGACGAGTACATCGCGAAGGAGAGCTGGGAGAAGGCGGAGCCGCTCCTCGACATGCTCACCCGCAAGGCGGGCAAGCGTGATCGCGGCGAGCAGCACACGCTCTACAACAAGCTCGGCATGGTCTGCGCGTCGCTCGGACGCGACGAGAAGGCCCTCAAGGCGTACAGCGCGGCGCACCAGCTCGATCTGACCGACCAGGTCACGATCCGCGGGCTCGCCGAGGTGAGCTTCCGCCTGAAGGACTGGGGCGCGGCGCTCACCAACTTCCAGAAGGTGCTCACCTCGCTCGCCGAGGACGAGAACGCGGAGCGCGCCGAGGTCTACTACAAGCTCGGCTGCATCAAGCGTGAGCAGGGGCAGGCGAAGCAGGCGATCAACAACTTCGAGAAGGCCCTCGGCGTCGACAGCGCCCACCGGCCCACGCTCGAAGCGCTCGTCGGCATCTACACCGATCTGAAGGACTGGAAGCAGGTCGTCGCGTACAAGCGCGCGATCCTCGACTCCGTCGTCGACGGTGAGGAGCGCTACAAGATCCTCGTCGAGATCGCCGACATCTGGCAGGACCAGGACAAGAACCCGGTCAAGGCGATCGAGGCGCTCGAGGACGCGAAGGATCTCCAGCCGGAGAACCGCGCACTCCTCAACAAGATGCTGCCTCTCTACGAGGCGACGCAGAACTGGACGCGCATGATCGAAACCATCTCGGCGATCGCGGAGATGGAGAAGGACAACTCGCGCAGGTCCAAGTTCATCTTCACCATCGCGCAGCTGTATCGCGACAAGATGCAGGACCAGGATCGCGCGGTCGAAATGTTCAACGAGGCGCTCGACCTGAACCCGAGCTACCTCGAGGCATTCGAGCGCATCAACAAGATCCTCACTGCGCAGAAGGACTGGAAGCAGCTCGAACGCGCGTTCCGCAAGATGCTCCGCCGCCTCTCCACGGCGAACGCGGGCAACTCGGACCTCGAGTTCAACCTCTGGCACAACCTCGGCATCATCTATCGCGACCGCCTGAACGACGTGAACAGCGCGATCGAGGCGTTCAAGATGGCGACGCGGTTCAAGCCCGACGAGCCCGTCGAGCGCCAGATCCTCGCCGAGCTATACGAGACCACCGATCAGCTCGAAGCGGCTGTCGGCGAGCACTCGCAGGTGCTCCAGAAGGACCCGCTGCGCGTCGATCCGTACCGTGCACTCTACAAGCTCGCCTTGAAGATGCACGACTACGACCGCGCGTGGTGCATGTGCGCGGCCCTCGCGTTCCTGCACAAGGCGGATGAGGAAGAGCAGCGCTTCTTCGAGGACTACCGCCCGCGCGGCATGATCCAGGTGAAGAGCCGGCTCGACAACGAGCAGTGGGTGAAGAACCTCTTCCACAAGGACGAGAACATCTTCATCGGCAAGATCTTCGAGATGGTCACGCCCGCGGCGATCGTCGCGAAGACGGCGGCCCTCGCGAAGGCGAAGCAGCTGCCCGCGCTCGATCGGCGCTTCAAGCAAGACCCCGCAACGTCCACCGTCACGTTCGCAAAGACGTTCGGCTGGGCGGCGCAGGTCCTCGGCATCCAGCTGCCCGACCTCTACGTGCGCAACGACGTCCCCGGCGCTCTCGTCGCCGTGCCGTCGCGTCCGCCGGCGTCGGTCGCCGGGCAGTCGGTGCTCACCGGCTACACGCCGCAGGAGCTGACGTTCATCGTCGGCAAGCACCTGTCGTCGTACCGCGGCGAGCACTACATCAAGAACCTCTTCCCGACTCTGGGTGAGCTGAAGGTCGTCTTCTTCTCGGCCATCAAGATCATCCAGCCGGAGTTCAACGTCCCCGCCGAGATGGCGCAGGCCGTGAACATGACGGCGAGCGAGTTCGTGAAGTACATGCAGCCGGTCGAGCGCGACTCGCTCCGCCTCGTCGTCCAGAAGTTCATCGAGGACGGCGCCAAGGCGGACCTGAAGCGCTGGATGCAGGCGGTCGAGATCTCCGGTGCGCGTGCGGGCCTCCTGCTCTGCGCGGACCTCGAGATCGCGAAGAAGATCATCGCCGCCGAGCCGCAGCTCCCCGGCGATCTCTCGCCGCCGGACAAGCTGAAGGAGCTCATCGTCTTCAGCGTGAGCGAGCAGTACCTCGCGCTCCGCAAGGCGCTGGGCATCGCGATCGGCTGATCTTCGTCACAATCGCTACGCGACAGCTCGGGCCGCTTCTCGAGGTCCCTTCGGGGGCAACGGGAACGCGGCCCGTGCTCGTTTCGGCGCGCGGCTCGGGTCGAGTCGGTCGTATCGCGACGTTCTCCTCGACGCGGCGCTCTTCCTGCACGTGGGTGAGCGCTCCATGAGCGTCGATCTCACCGACTGTGATCGCGAGCCTATCCACGTCCCGGGGGCCATCCAGCCTCACGGCGTGCTCATCGCCATGACGGAGCCCGACCTTGGGATCACGCACGCGAGCCTCAACCTCCGTGAGCTGCTCCAGGTCGAAGCGGGCGAGGCGCTCGGACGTCCGCTCGACGACGTGCTCGGCGAAGCGGCGTGCCGAGCGGTACGGGCGGCGCTGGGACTGCCGCAGCCCGAACGTGCTCCGCTCACGATCGAGAAGCTCGGACACGTTTTCGACGGGGTCGTGCATCGCCACCGCGGGGCCACGATCCTCGAGCTCGAGAGTCGTGGTGACGAGGTCCCGGTCTCCACGAACGCCCTCCTTCGCGAGGCGCTCGGGCGCATCCAGGCCGCGCGCAACCGTGACGAGCTCGCCGCCATGTTGGTGGAGCACATCCGGCAGCTCACCGGGTTCGACCGCGTGATGGCGTATCGCTTCAGCGAGGACGACCACGGTGAGGTCATTCGCGAGGCTCGTGCTCCGGACGTCGAGTCGTTCCTCGGCTTGCACTACCCGGCCTCGGACATCCCATGGCAGGCACGGGCGCTCTACACGTCGAACTGGGTGCGGCTGATCCCGGACGTCGAGTACACGCCGGTCAAGATCGTCCCCGGCGCCGGCGCCGACGACCCGCGTCCCCTCGACCTCTCACACGCGGTGCTGCGCAGCGTCTCGCCGGTGCACATCGAGTACCTGCGGAACATGAAGGTGCGCGCGTCGATGAGCGTCTCGATCGTGCAGGAGCACCGCCTCCGGGGGCTCATCGCATGCCACCACCGCGAGCCGCGCCACGTGCCTCTCGAGGTGCGCGCCGCCTGCGAGCTGCTGGGTCGGGTCACCTCACTGGAGATTGCGGCGTTCGAGCAGCTCGACGCGAAGCAGCGGCTCGAGTCGCTGCGGATGAAAGAACTGATCCTCGAGGAGGCGATGCGCACCGCGTCCGGGGAGCCAACCACCGCGCTACTCGCTCACGGGGAGGCGCTGCTCCGGCTGGTCGGCGCGACCGGAGGCGCCATTCGGGACGGCGGTGGCCTGCATCTGCTCGGGGCCGCGCCGGAGCGCACGCTGGTCGAACGCCTCGTCGGCTGGCTCGAGCGCGCTGGCACGCCGGTCCTGTCGACGCGCGCCCTCTGTCGCCTCTACCCGCCCGCACACGATTACATGCGCGAGGCGAGCGGCCTCTTGGCCATCTCGATCCCCACGCGCCCGCCCGCATTCGTGCTGTGGTTCCGTCCCGAGCTTCCGCAGACCGTGTCGTGGGCGGGCGACCCGTCGCCGCCGCAGATCGACCCAGTCGATCATCGCATTCGACCGCGCCGATCGTTCGTTGCCTGGAAAGAGCGCGTCACCGGCCAGTCGGCGGCCTGGACCGCCGAGGAAATCGAGGTCGCCACGGACCTCCGGCGCTGCGCGGTGGAGGCCGACCTCGGGAGGCAGGTCCGTCGCGCAGAGAGCGCGGTCGAGGTGCGTGACGAGCTCATCGCCGTCGTCTCCCACGATCTGAGGAATCCGCTGAATGTGATCCTGATGGGGGCGCGGCTGCTGGCGAGCCGAGCGCAGGACCCCGCGGTCGACCGCATTTCACGAGCCGCTGAGAACATGGATCGGCTGATCGCGGACCTGCTCGACCTCGCCAAGGTCGAGGGAGGGCGCTTCGTGATCGCGCCACGCGCGACCGCCGCAAAGGCCCTCGTCGAGGAGGGCATCTCGCTCATCGAGGCGATCGCAGAGCAAAAGTGTATCCGCCTCGACGTGAGCGCCGCGGACGTTTCTGTACGTGCCGATCCTCGGCGCGTGTTGCAGGTGCTCTCCAATCTGCTCGGCAACGCGATCAAGTTCATACCGGTGGAAGGGACGATCAAGGTCAGGGTCGAGCCCGAGGGGGAGTGGGTTCGCTTCACGGTGTCGGACTCGGGGCCGGGGATCTCGCCGCGTGAGCTGCCCCACGTGTTCGAGCGGTACTGGCAAGGACGGGGCGTGTCGCACGGCAGCGCGGGGCTCGGTCTCTACATCGCGAAGGGAATCGTCCAAGCGCACGGCGGACGCATCTGGGTCGAAAGTCAGCTCGGGACCGGGACGACGTTTCATTTCACGCTGCCGGGCGCATCGCGAGGGGAGCCGTGAGTGTCCACCAGGAACGGACGGAGCGCCCGCCCTTGTCGCTGCTCCTCCGGCGGGAGACGAGCGCGAAGCACCGGCTCGCGGAGGACGCGCCGTTCGTACGATCACTGCTCGCGGGGCGCGTCGCACGGTGCGTTTATGCGCGGTTCGTCGAGAGCCTCTACTTCGTCTATTCCGAGCTGGAACGTGCGCTCGATCGCCATGGCTCGCATCCGATCGTGGCTCCACTCGACGTTCCCGAGCTGCGGCGGGTGTACAGCCTCGAGGTCGATCTCTCGACGTGGGTCGGGCCTTGCTGGCGAGGTTCGGTCTCGCCCTCGGCGGCGACGCGCGCATACGCCGAGCGCATTCGCGCCGTCGCGGACGAAGCGCCGGTGCTGCTCGTCGGTCACCTCTACACGAGATACCTCGGCGATCTGTCGGGAGGGCAGCTCCTCGGACGCGCCGTGGAGCGGACGTTCGGACCCTCGGCCAGTGTAGCGTTCTATCGCTTCGGGCCCGCGGCGGAGCGCGCACGATTGAAGGCGCTCTTCCGCGCGCATCTCGACGCCGTTCCCATCGACGCAGCCACGTCCGTGCCCGTCGTCGCCGAGGCGTGCCGGGTGTTCGATCACAACACGCAGCTCTTCGACGAGCTCGCGCGACCCTGAAGGACCGCAGCCACGCGCCCGGAGTTGCTCGCATTCGCGCCACTAGTGGCCGCGCGTGGCCGCTGCGCCAGGTCCACCTCCGCGTCCCGGGACAGCCTCGGGACCGAGGCGTCGCGCGGGCCGTGGTACCGCACGCGGATGCTCGAGCAACGCGCGGTCCCATCCCGCGAGCGTTGCTCCGGCGTCGTAGGCGCTCTGGAAGAAGTCGAGGATGGCTCGCTCCGGTGCAGGCATGCTGCGGACGTTCTCATAGGGGAGAACGAACTCGTTGAGGCGAGCGTCGTACCGGGCAGATCTCGGCTCGACCGACGCCTCCCGGTACTCCGGCGGCGCTGGGTAGACGTACGAGTAGAAGGCGGGCTCACCGAGTGCGATCCCCGCCGCGTTCGGATTGCCGGGCCAGAATCCGCACGCGATGTTCTCTTGATCTTCGGCGAGCTGGAAGAATCGCGGCACGCCTTCCAAGCGCGGCGCCGCTCGACCCGAGAAGCGCGTTTCGTTCAGATCGAATGAGCCCCAGTAGAAGAGGATTGGGCTGCTCTTGCCGAAGAACGGAGATCGGTAGCGCTGCAGGACGTTGACCGTTCCGACGAGGATCCGCCACCAGGCATTGACGTAGTGCGGGTCGTAAGACGAATGAATGACGTCCTCGGTGAACGGGACCGGATCGGGCACCTCGACCGGAAGTACGTCGATGCTGACGTCGATCCCGTTGTGGTGAAGACGCGCCATCAACTCGCGGTAGAAGTCCGCGACCGTGCACGGCGTGAGGGCGAACGTCGTTCGCGCGCCAGTGCTCGTCGCGATCGTGAGGTGGTGATCGATGAAATCGAAATCGGCCGCGAACGCCCCGGAGTCGAACGGGATGGCCGAGGTCGTGAGTCCGCGCGGAGTGACGTCGAACCCGACGTTCCACCACTCGTTCAGGAAGGGACTCAACGCGAGCTTCACCTTGCCCACGACCTGCATCCAGAGGTGGAGCGTCTCGCAGGTCGCGTTCCACTCCTCCCACGGCAGTGCCGGCCAGGGTTCAGTCGAGTCCTGTCGATTCATGTTGATTGCCTCCGCGCTGCTGCTCTTCGACGCGGTGTGCATCCGGGGTGCCGAGAACAGCGTTGCCGTGCGTGGGCCGTCGGCCCGCGCATCGCGGAGAACGAGCTCACGAGAAGGCGCGATTGCCGCGAATGGGCAACGACGTGCGCGAGGCCGAGCTCGTATCGGTTCGGCAGGTCAGGAATCGCTTTGCGCGGGTGCAGCAGGAGCCGACGCCTCGCGACGTCGTCGCCGGCTGGCCCCGCTCACGATTCGCGTGATGAGCCAGATCAACGCGCCGACGGCGATGCCAGCGAGGATCAGCTCTTCGGCGTGGGCCGCGCGGCCGAGAATGCTGACGACGCTGGCTCCGACGGTGTAGCCGGCGACGCTGAACGCCGTTGCCCAGAGCGC
>JAEXCN010000350.1 GCA_023402175.1 Pseudomonadota bacterium
CGATCCGAAGGAGCGCGATCCCGATTGCGCGCGCGTCGTCCCCGGCAAGCTCTTCCTCGTCGGCGATCCGAAGCAATCCATCTATCGCTTCCGCCGCGCGGACGTCTCGCTCTACGAGAGCATCAAGCGTCGCCTCGAGAAGGACGGCGCCGACGTGCTCCAACTCACGACGAGCTTCCGGAGCGCCCCGGAGATCCAGGACTTCGTCAACGCGGCGTTTGCGGAGCTGATGCCGCCGGCGCAACACGGCGATCCGGAGAGCCGTTCGCAGGCGGAGTACGTCCGGCTGTCTCCTTTCCGCTCGAATCCGAAGGACGGTCGGCCGACCATCGTGGCCCTTCCCGTTCCGCGCCCCTACGGCGACTACAAGAAGATCGTCCAGTGGAAGATCGAAGAGTCGCTCCCCGACGCGGTCGGCGCCTTCGTCGACTGGCTCGTACGCAAGAGCGGCTGGACGATCACCGAGCGCGGATCGACCGAAGCGACCACGATCAAATCGCAGCACGTCTGCCTTCTCTTCAAACGCCTCCAGAGCTTCGGCAACGACGTCACGCGGCCTTACGTCCGCGCACTCGAGGCGCGCCGCATCCCGCACGTCCTCGTCGGCGGCAGGAGCTTCCACGAGCGCGAGGAGGTCATCGCGCTCCGAAACGCGCTCGCGGCGATCGAATGGCCCGACGACACGTTCTCGGTGTACGCGACGCTGCACGGCCCGTTCTTCGCGCTCGGCGACGACGCGCTCCTCGCTTTCCGGCACACGCAGAAGCACATCCATCCGCTCCGGAAGCGAAACGAGGGCGCGCTCACCGAGCTCACGCGCCCGGTCGCCGACGCGCTCGACGTGCTCGCGCGCCTCCACGTGGCGCGCAATCGAAGCACGATCGCCGACACGATCTCGCGCCTGCTCGAAATGACGCGCGCGCACGCAGGTGTCGCGATCTGGCCGGCCGGAGAGCAGGCGCTCGGCAACATCCTCCGCGTGCTCGACATGGCTCGGCGGTTCGAGCAGGGCTCGGTCACGTCGTTCCGCGCGTTCGTCTCGCGTCTTCAGGAAGACGCCGAGCGCGGCGGCGTCAACGAGGCGCCCGTCGTCGAGGAGGGCACCGACGGCGTCCGCATCATGACCGTGCACAAGGCAAAGGGCCTCGAGTTCCCGGTCGTCATCCTCGTCGATCCCACCGCGAACGCAACGTTCCGCGACCCGTCCCGCTACGTGGATCCGAAACGGAAGCTCTGGGCCGTCCCGCTCTGCGGCGCGTGTCCGAAGGAGCTGTCCGATCGACGCGAGGAGATCCTCCGCCAGGACCGCGAAGAGGCGCATCGCCTCCTCTACGTCGCGACGACGCGCGCGCGCGAGCTGCTCGTGCTCCCGGTCATCGGCGACGACCGCGACGACGAGAGCGACGGCTGGCTCGATCCTCTGAACGGCGTGCTCTACCCGCGCCCGGAGGACCGTCGTGCGTCGCAGAAGGCACCGGGCTGCCCGCCGTTCGGTGAAGACACGGTCTTCGAGCGACCGGACAACGTCGAGCGCGACGGGGATTGGTCGGTGCGCCCCGGGCTTCATCGACCCGCAAGAGGCGAGCACCGCGTCGTCTTCTGGGATCCGCACGCGCTCGAGCTCGACAAGGAAGACGAGGCCGGCTTGCGCCACGAGCGCGTGCTCTCGAAAGGTCCCGCGGCCGAGCAGAGCGAGCAAGGGCACTCGGCGTGGAAAGCTGCGCGGAGCGATGCGCTCGCGAGCGCATCGGCACCGACGTTGCGCGTCCGGACGGTGACCGAGATGAAAGGCGATCCGGCGCCCGGCGCACCAGCGCCGACCGGCGTCGTCATCGAGGCGACCGAAGCGACGAGGCGCGCACGCCCGCACGGCAAGCGCTTCGGCATCCTCGTACACGCGGTGCTCGCGACGGTGGCGCTCGATGCGGACGAGAGCGCGATCGCGGATGCCGCCCGGATCCAGGGTCGTATCGCGGGCGCATCGGAAGAAGAGGTAGCGGCCTCGCGCGATGTCGTCCGAGCGGCGCTCGCTCATCCACTGCTCGCCCGCGCGCGCGCCGCCGAGCGCGTCGAGCGCGAAGTCGCGGTGATGCTCCGCGAGGACGACGGCACGATCGTCGAAGGCGTCGTCGACCTCGCGTTCCTAGAGAAGGGCACGTGGACGGTCGTAGACTTCAAGACCGACCTCGACATGGGCGAGCGCCGCGACGCGTACGCGAAGCAGGTCGCCGTCTACGCCCGCGCGATCGCCGCGGCCACCGGCGCCCCGGCCACCGGCGCGCTCCTGTCGGTCTGACGCCGTCTACGGCGAAGCATTCCTCCGGGCACGAGCGCCGGTCGGAATATGTGCTTCGACGTCGAGGTAGAGCGGGTGCCGCCTCGACGGGAGGCGGCGGGCCCTCATTTCTTCGAGGCGCAGTTGAACATCCACTTGATACCGAACTTGTCGGTGATCGCTCCGAAGTAGTCGCCCCAGAACATCTCCTGGAGCGGCATCTCGACCTTGCCGCCCTCGGAGAGTCGCGCAAAGAGGCGGTCGGTCTCGGTGCGCGTGTCGGGCTGGAGATTGAGGCTGATGTTGCTGCCGACCGTGAACGAGCCGCACATCGACTCGAGCAGGTCCGTGCCCATCAGGACGTGCCCGCCGAGGATCGGCAACATGACGTGCATCACGTACTCCTTCTCGCGGTCGCTGAGCTCGGGCATGCCGGGCGCCGGCGGCACGTCACGCATCCGCGTGATGGGCGAGAGCTCCGTCCCGAACACGGAGGCATAGAAACGGAAGGCCTCCTCGGTCTTTCCCGCGAAGTTCAGGTACGTGCTGGTGCTTGCCATGGCGATCTCCTCTATTTCTTTCGTTTTTGTGGGGCTCACCGCGCAGCGCGCGTGCCCTGCCTTCTACGGTTCGTCGATCGAGACCGCCGCGGATCGACACGCGACCTGATTTTCTTTTCGAGCTGAGCCGGACTGCGAGCCATCCGTCTGACGCGCCGCAGCGCTCAAGCTCAACCTTGCCGGCCGAGATGCAGCCACCCGGGCCGTGTTTGGCCTTCCAAGGTCGTCGCGCATACGACATGCCCGGACTAGACGTTTTCCACGATGCTCGCGTTGTCACCGATCGTATCCTGAGCTGAGCCGCGCCGGCCCGCGCCGTGCGCGAAACACAGGGAGGAAGATGATGACGAGGTCGACGACGCTCGTGGCTTGCGTGTTTGCTTTGACGGGCTGTGGGACCGGCGACATGTCCGATCCATCGATTGAGCAGACGGACGATGACACGCCCATCGGCACCGCCAGGTCCGAGCTGTCCGCCGCGCCCCACATGCACCAGGTTTCGCTCTCGACCGGCGTGACGCTCTCGTACCTGGAGCAGGGACGGAAGAACGGACCCGTCTTCATCTTCCTGCACGGCTTCACCGACTCGCATCGTTCGTTCGATCTGACGCTTCCCAGGCTCCCGCGCAGCATCCACGCGTACGCGCTCGATCAGCGCGGCCACGGCGGGTCATCGAAGCCGGCGTGCTGCTACACGCAGGCCGACTTCGCCGGCGACGTCATCGCCTTCATGAACGCGCTCGGGATCAAGAAGGCGACGCTGGTCGCGCACTCGATGGGCAGCTTCATCGCGCACAAGGTCGCGGCCGAGCATCCGTCGCGGATCGACAACCTCGTGCTCATCGGCTCCGCACCGACCGGTGTCGGCAATCCCGTCGGGGCCGAGCTGAAGGCGGCCGTCGACACGCTCGAGGATCCGATCGACCCCGAGTTCGTGCGCGCCTTCCAGGCGAGCACGTTCTACCGGCCTATCCCCGCCTCGTACCTCGACACTGCCGTCGAGGAGAGCCTCGAGGTCCCGGCGACAGTCTGGAAGCAGGCGCTCGACGGCTTGCTCGTCGAAGATCACTCCGCGCAGCTCGGGCAGATCACGGCGCCGACGTTCATCTTCTGGGGCGATCAGGACGGCTTCTTCGGCGCGGCGGACCAAGCGGTGCTCGATGCCGTGATCCCTCGCTCGAAGCTCATCGTCTACGAGCAGACGGGACACGGTCTCCACGTCGAGCAGCCGCAGCGCTTCGTGCACGATCTCGTGCGCCTCACTCGCTGACGCTCACGCGCTGACGCTCACGCGCCCGTAGCTTCGGTGCCCTTTGCGCCGTCGACTCCATCGAGCACGGCGCGAAGCTTGGTCAACAGATCGCCCTCGAGGAACGGCTTCTGGAGGAGGTGCACCCCCTCCTCCAGGACGCCGTGGTGAGCGACGATCTCGTTCTCGTAGCCGGACATGAAGAGGACGCGACGGATCCCGTGATCGCGCCGGAGCCGCATCGCCAGGTCGCGCCCGGACATCTGCGGCATCACCACGTCGGTGACCAAGACGTCGATCTCCCCGCTGTGCCGCTCGCACAGGGCGAGCGCAGCTTCGGGCGTCGCGGCCTCGAGCGTCCGGTACCGGTGCTCCGAGAGCATCGCGCACACGAGCATGCGCACGCCGGGCGAGTCGTCGACGACGAGCACCGTCTCTCCGCGCCCGAACGGCTTGCTCGCCGGCGGAGGCGGAACTTCCACGCCCTCCGCTTCCCCCATCCGAGCGACCGTCGGAAGCAGAACGTCCACCGTCGTGCCACCCCCTCGCTCGCTCGAGATCATCACGACGCCGCCGGACTGCCTGACGATGCCGTGGACCGTCGGTAGACCCAGCCCCGTCCCGCCCGCGCCCTTCGTGGTGAAGAACGGCTCGAATACGCGCGTCGCGACCTCGGGCGTCATTCCCTCGCCGTCATCGGCGACGCGCAGCTGCACGTAACGTCCAGGACGGAGATCGATGTACTTGCTCGCGAGCTGCGGCGACACGTCGATGTTCTCGGTACGAACGACGACCGAGCCCACGTTCGCGATCGCGTCCTTCGCGTTCAGCGCGAGATTCACGATCACCTGCTCCAGCTGCGGGAGACCCACACGCACGAGATCGAGGTCCTCGGCGAGCTCGAAGCGAAGATCGACGTTGTCCCCGACGGTCTGCCGCAAGAGCGCCATGAGCGAGCTGACGACCGCGCTCATGTCGACGAGCACCGGCTCGACGACGTCGCGTCGTCCGATGAAGAGCAGTTGCCGCGTGAGGTTTGCGGCACGACGGGCCGCGTCGAAGAGCTCCGCGAGCTTCCGCCGCTGCCCCTCGTCGACGACCTCGCGCTCGAGGATGGTCGCGTAGTTCAGGACGACAGCGAGCAGGTTGTTGAAGTCGTGCGCAACGCCGCCTGCGAGCCGGGCCACGTTCTCCACGCTACGCGCCTGGACGAGCTGCGACTCGAGGCGGCGCCGCTCCTCGTCCGCGCGCTGCCGCTCCATCGCGCTCGCGAAGATCTCGCCCGCGATGCGCAGGAGGGCGATGTCCTTCTTGGGCCAGTCCTTGCGTTGCCTGACGGAGTCGAAGCCGATCATGCCGACGACGAGCCCACTGACGACCATCGGTATCGCAAGCACCGACTGGATGTCCTGCTGGCGGAGGACGTCCTTCTCGGCGGATGCCTCGGGCGGGAGCTCCTCGATGTCCCGCACGTGGATCACGTTCTTCTCCTTCAGACGCTCCGTCCACCAGGGCAACGCCTCCGTCGGGAAGCCCTGGAACATGTCGATCTGCGGCTCGATCCCACGCGCGCACCACTCGTGGGTGTTGTCGATCGCGCGCCGGTCCGCGGTGAACCGGAAGATGTACGCCCGATCGACGCCCGAGAACTCGCCGATCGCCCTCAGGGCGTCGTTCAACGCGGTGTCGATCTCGTCCGCTCCGAGGCTGACGAAACGCGTGGAGAGCTCGGTGATCAGCTCCTCGAACGCGAGCCGCTCGCGCAGCTCGTCGGTCGAGCGCTCCCTCTCCGGAGCTGCATGCGCCACCACCACGCACGTGATGTTTCCATTGCGATCGCGGAGCGGGCGGAAGGTGCAGGCACCGGGTCGGCCGAGTGGGTCGAGTGCTGCCGACACGGTCCGTCCTCGGAGGGCGCTCGAGACGTGCTGGGCAGCGTCCGGCAGGAGGGCGTCGATGTCGAACGCGACACCGTCGTCGTCGCCGGATCCGAGGAGCATCCCGTCGGCATCCCACACCGCAAGGATTTTCATGTTTCCCCCATATTGCTCATTTTACCGTAGGTCGCCCCGCGTGACACGCCCGTTCCGCAAGCCGCTCCGCACCACCGCTCCCCAGCTTTCGGCCCGGCTTCCGCGAAGCACGCATCGTTCGGGAGCGATGTGGAATCGCCGCGCTCGATCGGGCGACCCCGCGGCG
This sequence comes from Pseudomonadota bacterium, assembly GCA_023402175.1. Classification (GTDB taxonomy): domain Bacteria; phylum Myxococcota_A; class Polyangia; order Polyangiales; family Polyangiaceae; genus Labilithrix. Next base: position 6,284 of record JAEXCN010000350.1, read on the forward strand.
GAAGAGCAGTGCCGCGCGCTCGACGAGGTGAACCGGTCCACCGGCAACCGCGGCCGGTACGGCGGAACGCTCGGCCTTCTCACGAACAGCCCTCGCACGATCTGGGACGAGAGGTCGCATCCACGACCGGCAGACCGTCGGCCGAGCGCACGTCGAGGTGAGCCGTCGATACACTCGGAATGTGGTCGGCAGCGGCGGCCTCTCGACCTTCGCAGCCGAGTGCTAACGTCGCCGACGTCATGGCGCGTGGGCCCCTCACCGTCTTCCGCGTTCGCGCGGACCTCGCCGGCATTCCGATGTTCGTCTTCTGGATCGAACGATCGATCGTCGAGCGCTCGTCCGCTGCGCGCCACTCACGGGAACCGCGCTCATGAGACCGAAGCACGCGCCGGGCGCCACGCGGAGCCACATTCGGCCGGTCTGGCATCTCATCGGCGCGTTCACGCTGACCATCGCGAGCTTCATGGCGTCGACGGCCGTCGCCGAGCATCGCTCGCGCGGGATCGAGGCGGCCGCCGAGAGCATCGCCGCGAACGCTCTCCCGTCAGTCGAGCACATCGTCGATTCGCGCACGCAGCTTCGGCAGCTCGAATTCGCGATCGAGCGTTTGACGGACCCGGCGGTTCCTCCCGAGGTGCTGCAGCGCGATCTGGTGCGGCTCCAGCAAGCGCGAAGCGCCCTGGCCGCGACGTGGCACACGTACTTGCACCTTCCCGACTACGCGGGAGAGCGCACGCTGCAGAAGCGGATCGACGACGAGATGCGCGAGATGAACGCGTCGATCGACACGGTCATCCGGATCGCCAAGGGCGGCGACTCGACGAGCGCCAGATCCGAGCTCACCTCGCATGCGGAGCCGCTCCTCGATGCACTCGACGCGCAACTGGTCGAGCTCGCCGAGCTCAACGCCCGGGAGTCCGCGATGCTGGGCGCGAAGATCGCCGACATCCGTGCGTCTTCCCGACGAGTACAAGCCGCCCTCACTGCCTTGAGCGCCGTGCTCGCCGCGGTCGCGGCAATGCTGATGATCCGGATGATCGACCGCTTCACGAAGCTGATGGAGCTGCGCGTCTCGGAGATGGAGCACTTCGCGGCGCGCGTTGCCCACGACATCCGCAGCCCCCTTTCCGCGGTCGGCCTGGCGATCGAGCTCACGAAGCAGGATCCCGACGCGAGCATTCGAAGAGGTGTGCTCGATCGAGCAAGCAGGACGCTCCAGCGCGTCGGGCAGCTCGTCGACGGGCTCCTCGTCTTCGCTCGCTCGGGCGCGAACCCTCCCGAGGCGACGATGGCCGACCTCTCGACCGTCGTTGAAGATGTCGCCGACACCCTCCGCCCGCACGCCGAAGAGAGCGGCATCGCCCTCGACGTCGAGCTCGCCACGCCTGCGGCGACCGTAGCGTGCGCGCCCGGGGTCCTCATCAGCATCATCTCGAACCTCGTCGGAAACGCGATCAAGTACATGAGCGGCTCGCCCGTGCGCCGCGTGGAGATCCGCACGTTCGATCTCGGCGCCGCCGTCCGCGTCGAGGTATGCGACACCGGACCAGGCGTGCCTGCCTCCGAGCGCGGGCGGATCTTCGACCCGTACATCCGCGCCGCCGCCTCGACGGTGCCGGGCATCGGGCTCGGGCTCGCCACCGTCCGACGCCTCACCGAGGCACACGGAGGGACGGTCGGCGTCTTCCCGAACCACGGCTCAGGATGCGTCTTCTGGTTCGAGCTCCCGAAGGCCGAGATGCGGAACGAACCGAGTCAGGCCGCCACGGCGGTCAGCACGGCCGGCGTCCGATCGGGCGTCCGGAGCTGATCGGCTCACGCCGCTCCGATTCAGGGCTGCGATTCGAACGCACCGACGTCGCTCTGCGCCCGTGCACCGGGAGGGCCTGCAGGTCGAGGACAGCCGAGATAGTCCTCACCAGGGACCTGGACGCTGTCGGGAATGCGGTCGACGACGGCGGAGGATGGGCCGAGACGGAAGTCGCCCGCGTTCGCATCGACGAAGGCGGGATCGCCCTCGGCAAAAGCTCCACTGCGCGCTGGCGTCGCCGCCGCGGTCGTGACCTGCCACGTGAAGGAGTAGGCGACGTCGTAGGCGGATCCCTCGATGCCCTTCGTGCCTTTCACGAACAGGTTGCCGCTCGTGATGGCGTCGACGCCCGTCAGCCGGACCGCCGTGTCGAAGTCGTAGAACGTGTTGTGCTCGATCTTGGCGTTGATGACGCCGACGAGCCCTGCCTTGCTCGCGATGAACGGCTTGGGCACGTGCGCGAAGACGTTGTTGCGAACGGTGATGTCGACCTGATGGGTCCCGGTGTCGTAATTCGTCCGCGCCTCGACGCCCAGATCACGGCTCTCGAACGAGTTCGAGTCGACGACGAGCGTGACCGACGCCGAGACGAGCGAATCGACGGAGCGACCGCTCACTCCGGCCTCGTTCGCCGCGCCGGTGGTGAAGCGGTTGTATCGGACGACGTAGCTCCCGGTCTTGTTCGCGACGATGGTGCCGCTGACATCGAATCCCTCGATCGTTCCGCCGGTGCCTGCGAAGCTGATGCTCCCGCTGATCTTGGCGCCGTCGCAGCCGCGAAGCGTCGTGTACGGTGACACCTGCCAGCCGGCGCCGAGCGTCTTCCCGCGTATCTGGATCGTATCGCCGGCCTTCGCACCGTTGAGCGCGTCCGGGAGCGTCGACTCGGTCGGGACCTCGATCACGTTTGCAGCGGCAGGGTCGAGGCAGTCCAGCACGATCTTCCGGCACGCGGCCGCCGGACCGACACCCGAGCCGTCCGCGCGGCCTCCGCCATCGCGCGTCTCCTCCGAGGGTGTCTCGCCGCCCTTCGTCGACGAACCGTCACCGCTGGACGCTGCCGCCCCTCCATCCGGAAAGCTCGTGTCGGCCGACTTGAGATCGCCGCATGCGATTGCGACGGCGGCGCCGAGCACGAAGGTGAGGACGACGCGCCTTTCGAGGACGGATTTCATGCGGCCACCCGTAGTCTACGGTAGCGCCGTTCGGCCCTCGAAGCTCCAGTCGCTGTTCGACAGGGGCTCCCCGTCGCTCGCGCGCGTCACGCCGAAAACCATCAGCTGATACGTTCGAGCCATCTGCGGCCCCGTCGCGAACGTGACGACGTTCCCGGCAACCGACAGCGGCGCCACAGACAATCCGGACACCCAGTAGCTGTCGGGGTCGAGCGCCTTGATCGCGTTCGGTGGGGCGTCGAACGTCATGGTCATCGATTGGTTGCCCGTCGACTGGGCGCTCACGACGTTGAAGCTTCCGCCCTTGCCGGTGAACTCGGCTCGTGCCACCGCGAGCCGCTCGCCGTCGCTCGCCCGCGTCACTCCCGTGACCTTCACGGAATACTTCGTCGATTGTTGTGGGGGCGTGCGGAGCAGCACCGTCTTGCTCGCGGGCAACGCTCCTGCCGATATCAGCTCCAAGCCGGGCACGTCGTAGTTCGAGAGGATCGCCGCCTCGGCAGCATTCGGCTCGGCATCGAACGTGACCGCCAGATAGATCGCGCTCTGCGGCCTGGCATCGACGACGTTGAACGGAGCCCGGCCCTGGAAGGTCGCGCTCGACTGGAACAGCGGCTCCGCGTCGGTCGCGCGAGTGACGCCCGACACCGTCAGCGTGTAGGTGCTCGCGGATTGCGCGAGCGTCGTCAGCGTCACGACGTTGCCTTCGAGAGCTGGCGGGCCGTCGAACGTCAGTCCGCGCACCTCGTAGCTCGCGAGGACGAGGGCCTGGGCTGGATTGGGAGGCGCACTGAACGTCACGGACACAGTCGTCGCGCTCGTCGACACGACACTCGCCACGTTGAATGCATCGAGCGGTGGATCGTCGGGCGTGGCGCCCGGTCGGCCGTCTGCGTCGGCCTCCGTCCCGGCGTCCTGCGGGAACGAGCCGGACGCGTCCCCCTTCGTCCGATTCGACGCCGAGGCGTCTTCCGGGAACCCCCGAAGGCGCACGGGATCGGGGAAGAACCCGTCGACATCGATGCAACCAGCGACGAGCGTCGTCAGCAGCCATGCGGCGACGACCGCGACGACGACGACGAACCCATTTCTCGACCGCTGCGACATGGTTCACGGGCCCGGGACAAAGGGGCCCCAAAAGAGCAATCGCCGCCGAGCTCGCTCCGTGATCACGACGCGAGCATTTTTTCGGACGGTATCGACTCAGTTTCGCACGATCGCGCCGTCCACGACCGAGCCGGCCTGCCGAAGCGCCGGCAGGACGTCGCCGATCCCGTCGACGATGAACTGCACGGCAATCGCAGCGAGCAAGAGGCCCATGACGCGCTCGAGGACGTTGAGCCCCGTCTTTCCGAGCCGCTTCTCGACGCGCGCACCGACGAGGAGAACGACGAGCGTTGCAGCCGAGGCGAGGACGATCGCGAGATAGATCCCGGCGCGTTTGGTGCCCGTCTCTGCGCCTGCCATTTGCATCATCGCATTCGCGATCGCGCCAGGCCCGGCGAGCATCGGGAAGGCGAGCGGGAAGATCGCGACGTCCGCCGATGCCGTGTGCGACGCCTCGGCGCTCTCCTCGGGGGTCGTCCTCGGACGTGACGGCTGCGCACGGAGCATGTCGACAGCCATCAAGAAGAGGAGGCTTCCGCCCGCGATGCGGAACGCGCCGATCGACAGGCCGAAGAAGTGCAGGATGCCCTGTCCAGCCGCTCCGAAGACGACGAGCGTCACGCACATCGCCGCGCTCGCGATGAGGGCCGTGCGCTGACGGTGCGCGGGCGAATACGTCCGCGTCATCGCGAGGAAGACCGGGACGAGCCCGAGCGGATCGGCGACCGAGAACACCGCCGAGAACGCTGCGAGCACATCTCTCGTCACGGTGCGGCTCTAGCATGTGTCGCCGCGCCAAGCGACGAGCTCGACGCGCGCTGCGCGGCGCGCGGTCGAGCTTGCCGCAGCGATCGCTGCCTGCGGACGAAGCGCGGGTCGCGCGGCGGCTCCAGTGGGCGAGTCGAGCTCAGCCTCTCGCCGAGATCGGCCACGGCGTGCTGCGCGTTCCTGCCTCCCAGTTGTCGTGCCGGCCGTCGAAGTAGACGACGCTGACCTCGGCCGGATCGACGTCGTCGAGGCAGTTGACGTTGACCGAGACGTAGTCGCCCCCGATCTCGGCGAGATGTCCGGGTCCGAAGCAGTGCACCCCGCACGTCTTGCAGAACATCCGACGCCCCGTCTGCCCGCCCCAGGCGTATACGCCGAGCGCGTCCTCGCTCGTGAGGAGCTCGAAGGCGTCCGGCTTCACGATCGTCGCCAGCTGGGCGATCTTCGTGCAGATCGAGCAGTTGCAGCGGCTCGCGCCTGCGCCGAGGTCGACGTGGACCTCGAACCTCACCGCCCCGCAGTGGCAGCCTCCGGTGTGCTTCTTCACGCCGCCGCTGCCGCTCGCACCTGCCTTCGCCTGTTCCATCGTGAATTCTCCTTCGTTCGTGAGTCCTGGCGAAACCCTAGCGAGCTGCGATGACAGCCTTATGTCAGCTTATGTTCGACCAAGAGGCGCGTTCCGCATCGGGCCTCATAATCCGCGCTCGATGCCCCCACCAACGCGGGAATGGCACGGATTGGGGTGCTCAGCATGGTCGCCGCAGCGACGCTCGGCTGTGCGTCGGCGGGATCGATGCAGACTGCACACACGCTCGGGAAGGGCAAGGGGCAGCTCGGGATCGAGCTGAGCGAGCAGGCGCTCGTCACGCGCGACTCCGTGGCCGCTTACCCGATGCTGGGCGTCGCCGGACGTTACGGCGTCTCCGAACGCATCGACCTCGGCGGACGCATCGGCCCATCGGGGCTCGAGCTCCAGATGAAATTCCAGCTCACGGCGCCACCTCCGTCGACGGTCGCGTCGATCGCTCCTCGGGCCGCGATCTACGCGTTCGATCCCGGAGGCGTCGCCATCCGCTCGTACAACTTCGGGCTGCCCGTGCTCGTCGGGATCGCGCTTCCGCGCGAGCACCAGCTCGTGCTCGGTCCGACCGTCCACAACATGCTCTTCTCGCTCTCGGCAGGCTCCGCCGCGGGCATCGTCGACACCACGTACGTCGGCAGCACGGTCGGGATCGCGTGGAAGATGCCGGCGACGCGCACGCCGATCCGGCTCGTCACCGAGCTCGGAGCTCTCTGCCCGGTCATCGTCTACACGGACCGCTACGACGGCGTCGGCGGCGTGTCGTGGGGCGGAAGCAAGTGGACGCTGCAAGCCAACCTCGGCTTCTTGATCGGAGGAACGTGATGCGTCGCGTGAACGTCGCCGACCGTGTCGCCGCTGGGCTCGTTGCAGTGTTCGGCCTCGTGTCGGCGCTTCTCTGTCTGCTGCCCGCGTGTATCGACATCCAGCCGGAGGCGCGTGTCTGCAAGAGCGAGCTCACGGTCACGTCGGTCACGCGACCGCTCACGTATCACGGCGACGTCGAGCCGATCGTCGCCGCGAAGTGCATGCGCTGCCACGAGCCGAGTGGGCCGGCGCCGTTCAGTCTCCTCACCTACGAGGACGTCGCTTCGATGAAGATGCAGGTCCGCACCGCCGTCGAGTCGCGCATCATGCCGCCGTGGCCTCCGGCGACCTGCTGCTCGACGTACAAGCGGCCGCTCTCGCTGACGGACGCCGAGGTCGGGACGATCCTCGCGTGGGTCGATCAAGGCGCACCGCGCGGAGAGCCGCCGCCCACGCCCCCGCAGGTCGGGCGCAGAGGCCTCGATCGCGTCGATACCGTGATCGAGATGCCGTACACGTACTTGCCGGGTCCGCCGCGCGGGGAGACCGACGAGACGCGATGCTTCATCCTCGACTGGCCCGGGACCGAGCCCGCCTACGTGACCGGCCTCGACATCCAGCCGGGTGAAGGTGCTCAGGTGCACCACTCGCTCGTGCTCACGGCGTCGAAAGAGGACGTCGAACATCTCCGCGAGCGTGACGACGAGAGCCCTGGTCCTGGCTTTCCCTGCCCCGGCGGGATCGTGAGCCACTTCAAAGGCGTCCTCGGCGGCGGCTTCTTCCAGGCGCAGACGTTCGATGACGGGATCGGTCACGAGCTCCTGCCCGGCGAGAAGATCATCCTGCAGATGCACTACAGCGTCCCTGCGCGCGGCGCGTTCATGCCGGACAAGACGAAGATCCTTCTTCGGCATCAGCGAGAGCCGACGAAGCGGCTCGTCTATCTCTCGCTCTTCAATCCCGCGTGGCTGCTCGGCGGGATGCGCGTCCCTGCGAACGAACGCGACGTGACGTATTCGTACGTCGACGATCCCGTCCTTTACAACGGCAACCGGCCATTCCACCTTCGCTCGGTCAGCCTCCACATGCACGAGCGCGGCGCACGCGGGCAGATCGCGATCGTCCGGGCGAACGGGGACCGCGAGTGCCTCCTCCAGATCGACCGGTGGAATCACGCGTGGCAAGGAGACTTCACCTTCGAACAGCCGAAGCGCCTCGAGCCCGGCGACCGGCTGCTCGTGAGCTGTACGTTCGACAACACCGCCGGCCACCAACGCCTTCGCGGCGGCATCCCCGAGACCCCACGCGATCTCTCGTGGGCGGAGAACGAAGAGATGTGCGTCGGCTTCGTCACCGCGACGCAAGTGGAGTAGCGCCCGGGCCCGTCCCTTCCGCGCTCATACGGATCAGGCCTGCCCGCCCTTCCCTCGCTCGCACGCGGCTCCGTTCGATCGCGCGCTGCCGATGAAGCGGGTTGAAACACGTGGATCCTCTGCTACGCCTTGCCGGCGATGGCGATGGCGATGCGACCGCGCAGCTCGACTCTCCTCCTCATCGTCGCCGTGCTCGCGCCGGCATGCGCGGAGATCAAGCAAGCCACGCCGACGGGCGACGCCGGTCGTGTGACCTCACCCAGCGGCGAGATCGACGCCGACGGCGGAGGGCTGCCTCCGACCGATTCGAACGGCACGACCGCCACCGTCGAAGATCTGCTCACCGGGAGGAATCGGCCGGGTGCGCGCTCGACGTCGGGCTTCCGCGCGTGGCGCTCCGGCCTCGCGGTCCACGACGATCGGCTCTACTGGGTCGAGAGCGGCACCGCGCCGGGCCTCTACTCGGCCCCGACGAGCTGCACGTCGAACGACTGCGTCGAGCAGCTCGCAGCGTTCACCCGACCGAGCGCCTTCACCGCCACCGCGACGGCGCTCTACACGTCCGACACGACGGTCATCAAACGGCTCGCGTTCAGCGCAGGCGCGAAGGTCGAGCAGGTCGCCACCGCTCCCGACGAAGTGGTGAACCTCGCGTCCGACGGCCAGAACGTCTTCTGGACGTCAGGGACCAAGCAGGAGATCTGGCGCACGCCCTCCAGCGGAACGACGGGCGCGATCATCTACTCGAACGGCACGCCCGTCGCGATGGGCATCGCGGGCGATCGCGTCTACTGGGCAGGCGTCGACATCTCCGGACAGCTCGGCGCACTCCAGAGCATCCGCACGAACGGGAAGGAAGCGCGCGAGGTGTCGCGCTTCTCGAACGGCTTCCACGTGATGAGCGGCAACGACAAGTACCTCTATTACGCGAAGGACGAGCCGGCGGCGATCCATCGCGTCACGCTCGCGACGGGCCGCGACGAGGTCGTCGCGAACGAGGCCCTCGGCGTCACTGACATCGCCGTCGACGATACGCACGCGTACTGGGTCGAGCCGGGCGACGGTTCCGACATCTCCAACGGTGAGGTCCGACGCGTCGCCCACGACTCGAAGGAGCCCGAGACCCTCGCGGTCTCGATCCCGTACCCTGTCGCGATCGCCGTGTCCGGAAAGAACGTCTACGTCGCGACCGGCGGCACGAAGGCGAAGTCGTACGCCGACGGCAAGCTCCTGAAGCTCACGCTCGGCAACTGACCGTCGACGTGTTTCAAGCACACCGCTCGCGCATGCCCGGAAGCGGGGGTCAGCCGTTCCGTCGCGATTCGAAGTAACGGCGAAGCTGCTTGGTGACGGTGCCGCGATCGGCTTTCAGACGCTCGGCCAATGGCCCGACCGAAACGGAGTCGAGCTCCGTCTTCGTCGACACTCCGCCGAGATGAGCGAGAGCCCACGGCTTCAGATACTGCTCGATGAAGATGCTCACGTCTCCCCAGGTCTGAGGGCCATCCTGTCCGGAATTGGCCATGTACTCCGTCGCGCTCGCACGAAGCCACTCCATCCATCCCGACTCGGAGCCATCGACGGTTTCGTCACCTGGCGTCGTCACCGACGGTACTCCTGCCAGCGATCCGGCTTCGAGCGCGCGGCGGATGGTTGCCAAGTCGAGCGACTCCAGTGTGGCGGGCCTCGGCAGCCTCCGAACGAAGTTGATCAGCTCGCGGAAGTTCCCCATCCAGCGATAGGTGCGAAGCAGCTCGAGCGCGTCGGGCTGCAACGCATCATAGACGGAGACGTTCCCGAGCAACTGGCTTCGCAGATAGCTGACCACGTCCGCGAAGCGATCTTGCAGAGGCGGAACCTCCACGATCTCGAGCGCAAACCGGAAGAAGAGGTCTTCGCGGAATGCACCCTCACGCACCATGCGGCGCAAGTCGCGATTCGTTGCAGCGACGACGCGCGCATCCGCGAACCGTGGCCGGCCCGCCGCGCCCAGGCGCTGGTACTCCCCTGTCTCGAGGAAGCGAAGCAGCAGCGGCTGGACGTCCAGCGGGAGCTCGCCGACCTCGTCGAGAAACAACGTTCCGCCATCCGCGCGTTCGACCGCGCCGGTCATGGGTCGTTTCGCGTCGGTATATGCCCCCGCTTCGGCGCCGAAGAGATCGGCCACGACGCGGTCTCGACTCAGCGTCGCGCAGTTGATGGCGACAAGGGGGCCAGTTCGTCCGAGTGCCCGATGAAATGCCTGTGCAAGGCGCTCCTTCCCGCTGCCGGATGGCCCGAGCAGGACGAGCGACTGCAGGCCCTGCAGCCCGAGCTCCGTGACGCGCCGGTGGACGGCGCGGAGGCTCGCCGAGGCCAGGATCATCCCGTCGTTTCGCGTGTCCTCTTCTGCCGTGAAGAGCGCGTTCTGAACGCTCAAGAAACGCGCGACCTGCAGCATCCGTTCGTGGAACACGCCGTCGACGGTTCGTTCCGGCTGGATGTACAAGAGCTCGCCGTTCGCGAGGCGCAGCGGAGTGACTCCCGGCGGTCCGTTCGCGGGGAAGCCCTTCTTCTCGTCAGACGTCGTCCACGTGCGCGCGGGAATGTCGTTGCGATGCAGCCATGTCCGGACCGACTCTGCGGTTGCCGCTCCGAAGTCGGACGCGTCCTGATAGCGCGGGGGCTCCGGCTGCTGCTCGCTCGCTCCTGCCCATGATGCAGAAGCAAGCCGGACCTGTATCTCTTCGCACTCAGGAAGCCGCACGACCGTCGCCCGCGGAAGGCGCACCCAGGTCCCGTTCCGGCTGTTGAGGTCGACGATCTGCAATGACCCGTCGGCCTTCCACGCCGCGACGTGGTTCGCGGACACGCTCGGCGAGACGACGCCGCGAGCCTTGACCGGCATGGAGGGCAACATTGTCGCGAGCCCCTCGAGATGGCCGCCGTTCGGGACCCGTCCGACCAGGGTGCATTGGCCATCGTCCACCGCGATCAATTCAGACTCGATCTGCCCCGGTGCTTCGACGATCAATCTTGTCACGGCCCGGACTCCTCCTCATGTGCGCGTCGGACGCGTCGGACGCGTCGGACGCGTCGGACCTACGGGGACTCGACCCGCTTCTGGACCCCTTCGGGCCCGGTCCGTCGCCGAGCGGCCGAGCGGCCGAGCGGCCCCGCGGCCCCGCGCCAAGGCGGGG
>JAEXCN010000358.1 GCA_023402175.1 Pseudomonadota bacterium
GGTGGTGGGGGCGGCGGTGGCGGCGGTGGCGGTGGCGGTGGCGGCGGCGGCGGCGGCGGCGGCGGCGGTGGTGGTGATGGCGGCGCCGCAGCGTGCAAGGACACCTGCAAGGCGCAGCATCCGAACGCGCTGACGAAGTGGCAGGCCTACAACACGTGCGCGGCCGTCACCTGCAAAGCCGACTGCCTCTGATCCCTGCGTCGTGAGCGCGCGGTCGCACGTCGATTGTCGCGCGGCATCCGGCCGACCTGGCGGGCGACCGCCCGACTCGTAGCTTCCAAGGCTGCGGAGGTCGGGACATGAGAGACGACGCGATGGGGGCCCCCCCGCCGTCGGTGCTGACGCGGGCGCTCGTGAGCGCGCGATCTGCCGTTCGCACCGCGTTCTATGCAGCGGCGACCACGGCGACGGCGCGCCTCGCGAAGCCGCTCGGTGACGTCGAGCGCGAGTACGGCAAATACGCGCTGCGCGATGCATACGAGCTCCATCGTCGCGTTCTCGAGCGCCCAGGGATGCGCGAGGTCCTGCGCCGCGCCGAGCGTGAGGATCTTGCGCTCTTGCCCTTCTTCCTCGCGAGCGCGCCGTTCGATCTCCTTCGCGTCGTGTCGCGGACCCGACGCGGGATCTCGCGCGGGAAGGTCCGACCCACCGATCCCTTTCGGTATCCCGACTACTACCTCAACGACTTCCACCATCAGGTGAACGGCAACCTCTCGTTCCGCGCCGCCCTGACGTACGAATGGCAGATCCGGTTCCTCTTCATGGGCACGAACCGGCTGATGCGGCAGGCGCTCATCGACGAGATCCCGGAAGGCGACGACCTCGACATCCTCGACGTCGGTTGCGGTACTGCCGCGTGGCTCACGCAGGCGCTCCTGCAGGGGCGCAATCATCGCGTAACCGGCATCGACCTGTCCCCACACTATCTCGCCCTCGCACGTCTCTTCCGCGGCCGAGACGCCGTCTTCACGCAGATGAACGCCGAGGCGATGGATCCATCCTGGACGCGACGCTTCGACGCGGTCACCTGCATCTGGTTGTTCCATGAGCTTCCGACCACGGTGATCGAATCCGTGACCAGTGAGATCGCGCGGGTGCTCCGGCCCGGTGGACGGCTCTACTTCATGGACGCCGCCCAGCCCGAAGACGCGCCTCCGGAAGGACGCGAGACGGTCGAAGGCATCAGCGACGTGTTCCGCGACTACGTGAACGAGCCGTATTTCCGGCAGTACCAGCGGGTCGACCTCAGCGCGCTCTTCGCGCGGCACGGCCTCGTGATCGAGAAGACCGAACGCTGCTACGCGTCGAAGGTCGTCGTCGCATCGAGGGCGGACGGCAGCTGACCTTTTCCGCTTCGGCAAAGGTCCCTTGCCAGAGCGCTTCCTGGTCTTTCTGTGTCTTTCATGGGATGAGCTTGCCGGGACTCGGCGGCCGATGCCGTCGAGAGCGGAGGCGGAGATGGAAGCGAAACAGCTCGTGGCGCAGCCCTGCGCGCTCGCACCCGCGGCGAGCCGCTCGGTCCAGGTGTCGTCGACGGTCGACGCGACGTTGCCGCTGCCGGTGAGCCAGAAGTGGGTCTCGCACGCGTGCCGGATGGCGGGCGTCGCGAGGCCACGCTGGGACCGATACGTGCGCGTGTGGACGACGACGGCAAGGCGCGACGACGGCGCGCTCGAGACGATCACGATAAGGCACGCGGGCAGCCGCAACAGCGTCACGATCGACGTCTCGTGGGACGCGCCGGAAGACACTCCGGCCGAAACGGCAACGGCACGCCGCCTCGTCACGTCGTTCGTGACCGGGATGTGGTGGTCGCTTCGGCACGAGAAGCGAACGCGCACGCCGCTCGTCTGATCGCGGCATTCTCCCTTCGAGCACCGCCCAACGGTAGACCGCGCCCGATGCGCCGCCGGCGCGGGACGAGCGCGAGCATGCCTGCGCCACACCGCAGGTTTCGCGCCTGCCCCACGTGAGGCGAGCCGCACCGTCGCGCTAGCGCGTCATCGCCGAAAAACGTCGTGATCTCGTCAGCGGCACGAGGGCTGCTGTCAGCGCGCTGCGTCGGGACATTCCCGGCAGCTCAACCCAACGAAACCGACAACCACGAGAAGAGAACCATGAAGCTCGAACGACTCGCCCTCGTCACCGCGCTCGCCCTGAGTGCTGCTGCGTGCGCTGAGGATCGGAACCGCGAAGTGAAGCATGCGGAGGCGAACCTCACGAGCGAGCAGCAAGAGGCACGCAACGAGCAGACGCGGCTCGATCAGAAGCATGCTCAGGAGCAGGCCGAGGCCCAGCAAAAGCCGATGAGCACCGGAGACCGCGCCGAGCTCCAGACCAAGCAGGTCGAGGAGAACGCCGAGGCTCAGTCCGAAGGGTCGAAGAACATCGCGGAAGCGGACAAGAAGGTGACCGAAGCGCACGCCGGAATGCAGGCCGAGCGCACGAAGGTCGAAGCCGACGCGAAGGAGCGCCTCACGAAGGCGAGCGCGAAGGCTGCCGAAGCGAAGAACAAGAGCGCCAAGGTTCCTGCGAACAAGCGCGCGAAGTTCAACAACGACATGACGTCTTTCGACGCGAAGAAGGCCGAGGTCCAGAGCCGGATCGACAACCTTGGGCGTTCGTCGGACGCCGAGTGGAAGGACGCGAAGGCGAAGCTCGACAAGAGCCTCGACGACCTCGAGAAGGTCGCCGACCGCCTCGACGACGATCTGTGATCGCCTCATAGGAACGGGGCAACCGCCCGGAATGGGAGTGGCGTCAGGGAGACTGCAGGTCAGTCTACGAGCTCGCGCCTGGCGCCTTCCCACTCCCAGCGGATGCCGAGGAGGATCTGCCGGTACGGCCCGGGAAAGATGCCCTCGGGCCTTCGTGCGATCACGTAGGTCGTGTCGAGAAGGTTCTTCGCCGTGAGGCGGAACGTCAGTCCGGACGGCTTGTGCTTCCAGTGCACGGTCGCATCGACGATGTGCCGCGACTCCAGCGCGCCGATGCGTCCCGTGACGTCCTCGGGCCGGGTGTTCCCCGCGTCGGCGAACTGGGGACCGACGAACGAGTACGCGACCTGACCGCCGAGACCGCTCGGATGCTCGACGTCCAGGTTCGTGTTGAGGGAGTGCTCCGGGGCGTACGGAAGGAGCTTGCCTGCGTTCGGGCCGTAGCGGAACGTCGAGCGCGAATACGTGTACCGCGCTCCGAGCTCGACGACGGTGGGGATGTCGAGCATGCGCTGGATGCTCGCGGTCAGCGCCCCTTCGGCGCCGACGATGTTCGTCGCACCGGCGTCGGTGAGCACGTTGTCGCTCCCCGGAGCGGTCTGGATGATCACCTGGTTGTCGAAGTTCGAGAGGAACCCCGTGGTCTCGGCGCGGAGCCAGCGGAGCGGAACCCCGCGCACGCCGGCCTCGTAGTTCATGCTCTCGTCGGCGCCGATGTCCGTCGTCTGTCCGCGCGCGGTGATCGACGACGTGACGCGCGGC
>JAEXCN010000184.1 GCA_023402175.1 Pseudomonadota bacterium
AACGCGCACGTCTTCCTCTTCGACTCCCGCCGAACGCCCGAGCGTGACTTCATCCCGTTCGAGTACAAGTCCCGCTCGTTCTCGGCGTCCGCCGGCGTGCTCCGCTCGTTCGGCTGGGGCCTCAAAAACAACTTCTCGCTCACGATGAACGCGTCGGTCGCCGACTACGACACGTTCGATCTGTCGGCGTATGCCCCTGCCGCCGCGGAGGACTTCCGGCGTCGTGCGCTCCCGACCAGCGAGTCACGCGTGTATCCGGCGCTCGGTTGGCGGACGTTCTCCACGAACTATCTCCGCACGCTCGACGTGAACACGCTCGCGCTGCAGGAGGACTTCCGACTCGGACACGACGTCTCCGTGACCTTCTATCCGGTCGCGCGGGCGCTCGGATCGTCACGCGACCTCATCGGTGTCAGCGGGAAGGCAGGATATGCCGTTGCGATCGGCGACGGTCTCGCCGGTGCGAGCGTCACGACATTCGCGGAGAGTCACGACGGCACCGTCACGGACGGGGCGGTGGGCGGCGCGTTCGGCGCGGTGACACCGCGCATCTTCGGCTGGGGACGCATCGTGATGAATGCGTCCTTCAACAACCGCTACAAGAACTACCTCAACGCCCGAACCTTCATCGGCGGAGACGATCGACTCCGCGGCTATCCGACGGCGTTCTTCTTCGGCAAGGACACGATCTTCTACAACATCGAATATCGCTCGCGATCGCTCGAGATCCTGAAGGCACAGATCGGCGCCGTCGCGTTCTTCGATGCCGGTGACGCTGCAAACGGCTTCGACATGTTGCACGCGAAGCAATCGGTCGGTGTCGGCCTGCGCGCGCTCTTCCCTCAGGTGAACCGCAACGTCTTCCGCGTGGATCTGGCGTTCCCGCTGAAGCGCGGGCCGTTCCCCGAGACGGGGAGCCCGCTTCCGGTCGATCCCGTCGGCTTCTACTTCTCGTTCGATCAGGCGTTCGGCCCGTGACCGCGGCGATCGCGTGGGCGAGCCTTCCGCGTCGTCGATGCGGCTCGTTGCGCCGCCCGGGCGAGCTCGACGCGGCCGTGCTCGATGACGGCGTTGACGGCCGGATGACGGACGCGCCGCTCCGTCGAGACGACGTAGTAGCGCTCGAGGATCCCCGCAAGCTGACCGACGAGTGATACGCCCCGCGACTCCTCGACCTCGGCGCGGAGCGCGGCGCGCACCGGGAAGAGGCCCTGCCCATGGAGGCCGGCTGCGCGCATGAGACCAGCGTCGTCGAACTCGCCGGTCAGGTTGACCTGCAGGTCGCGATCGACGAGCCAGCGATCGAGCTGACGCCGGAGCGATGACGGCGCCGACGGAAGCAGCATCGGCGCGCCGCGGAGCGATCGGGGGAAGCCCGCGCGATACTTTCGTGCGAGCGCTTCGGTCCCGTACACGAGGATCTCCGATTCGCCGAGGAGATGCGCGAACACGCGATGTGCGCTTGCTTCCGGTGGTGGATTGTCCGTGAGGACGAAGTGCAAGCGGCCTCCCGCGAGCTCTTCGAGCAGCCGGTCGAGCGAGCTCTGGCGGACGATCGACGGGCCGAAGTTGGGCAGCGCGATCGCCGGGCGGAGAAACGCGTAGGCCACGGTCTTCGGAAGGGCGCCGACGACCCCGACGCGGAGCGCGAGCCGCCGCTGTTGCGAGTGGCCGCGTGCCGCTTCGACGAGCTCGGCGCCGAGCCGGAAGATCTCGTCGGCGTAGGAGGCCGTCTCTTCTCCGAGCGGCGTGAGCACGAGGCGTCGACCGCGACGCTCGAAGAGCTGCCCGCCGAGGAACTGCTCGAGCGACCGTAGCTGCGCGCTCAGCGTCGAGTGTGTCACGCCGAGCGTCGTGGCCGCGCGGGAAAGCGAGCCCTCGCGCGCGATTCGCCAGAAGTAGTTGAGGTGATGATAGTTGAGCCAGTCCACTTCGCCGAGTCCGCCGCCGCACGAAGCTTCTCTTGCTCCTTGTCGGCCCTTGTCGTTAGAGACGACAGGTTAGGTCGATCTTTCGTGCTGGTCGACAGTGGGCCGGCAGCTTAACGTCGCCAATGGTGACCCTTTTCTCGAACAGAGGCGGCAAACCGGCGCGGACCGCGGACCGGCGCGTGCTCGGTCGGCAGCGCGCGATCCTCGTCGCGACGTCGCTCGACGAGAGCGGCCTGGTGGCGCTCCAGCGCGGGTACATGTTGTCGCAGATCTTCGGCGCGCGGCTCCACCTGGCACACGTTCTGCCGAATGCCGTCCCGCCGCTCGTCGAGCACGAGGACGCCGTCCAGGAGGCGGTGGTGCGCTGGGCCGCAGCGCGGGCGGACGTCGTCGTCCCTCTGCGGTCGGTCCACGCGGCGGTCGGCGATCCATCGCTCGCCATCCGTCGCGCCGCGAATCGGGCTGGCGCCGAGCTCATCGTCGTCGGAGCGCCGACGAACGAGGACAGCGCAGGGATGATCGCGTCGCTGGCCGGCGCGCTCTCGGGCAGCTCTGCGCTGCTCGTGGCTCACCCGCCGAGGACGTCGTGCGAGCTCGTGGCCGCGACGGATCTGCGCGACGCGAAGTTCCCCGTCGTGAAGATCGCCGCGCAGCTCGCCGAGGCCCTCGCGGCGCGCGTCACCGTCGTCCATAATCTCGAGAACGACGGACCGGTCCTCGCCGTCGCCCTCGAAAACATCACCGGCCGCCTTCGTGAGCTCGAGCAGCTCGCGAGCGAGCTCGACCAGATTCGAGGCGGACGTGTATCGACGACACGCACGACGGCCGAAGCGATCGCCGACGTGGCGCGGACGTGTGATGCGGACATCGCCGTCGTCGGGATGCGTCGTGGTCACGGTCGGACGCTCCTGTCACTTCTGGAGCACACGACGTGCTCTGTCCTGGCAATTCCGCTGGAATGATCCAGGATGGGCTGGAAGTGAAGCGCCTCGATCTTCGCGTGATGGTCGCCACCGTCTCTCTCGTCATCGGCTGCGCCGGGCCGGCGCGGAGCGCGCCGCCGACCGTGCTGCCCGAAGCAGCTCCGGCGGTCGTTCCTCCGCCGTCAGCAGGATCGCTCGAAACGCGCCTGCGGAAGAGCTCGAAGCTCGCTCCGATCCTCGATCAGGCTCCGACGTACCGATTCCAGGTCCTCGTGAGCGTGCCCGCACCGGACGGTTCCGGCTGGCTCGAGCGCGAAGGTTTTCGGGTCGACGCCGAGTACTTCTACCCGGCGAGCGCGATGAAGCTGTGCACGGCGGTAGCCGCGCTCGAGGCGCTTGCCGATCTGCGTGAAGCGAAGGGCTCGGACCTGGACGTCGGCGCGATGCTGCTGACGGACAGTGCGAGCAAGCGGCGAGGGGGAGCGACGAGCGTCTCGAACCTCGTGCTCGGCTCGCTCGTCGTGTCCGACAACGATGCGAGCAACGATCTGTTCGACCTCGTGGGCTTCGACGGCCTGCACGAGCGGATGTGGCGGATGGGGCTCTCGAGCGTCCGCGTACGCCATCGGCTCGGCGCAGCGACCGGCGATCCGCGTCTCACGCCGCGCATCACGCTCGCTTCGCCTGGGAGCGAGCCGATCGTCATCCCGGCCAGAGAAGGCCGCGTCACGCTCGAGAAGAACGATCAGCCTGGCGTCCTCGTGGGCGAGAGCCACATCTCGTCGGGTGGTCGCATCGTCGACGAGCCGATGTCGTTCGAGGAGAAGAACCGCATCTCGCTCGCCGACCTCCAGGAGCTCCTCATCGGCGTCATGCGTCCGGAGCTACGCCCGAGCGGGGCGCCTCGCTTCGGAGCGCAGGAGCGATCCGTGCTCGCCTCCGCGCTCACTGCGTTCCCGAGCGCGCGCGGCGCGGGTGTCGATCGCGAGCACAAGCCGTTTCTCGAAGGCATCGAGCGGGTCGTGCCACGCACGAGCCTGACGCTCGCGAGCAAGAGCGGCCGCGCCTACGGCTTCCTCGTCGAGAACGCGTACGTGCACGATGCACGTTCTGGTCGTTCGTTCTTCCTGACCGCCGCCATCTATGCGAACGCCAACGGGCGGCTGAACGACGATTTGTACGAGTACGGCAGCATCGCATTCCCGGTCTTCGCGGAGCTCGGCGAGGTCGTCGCGCGCACCGTTCTCGACGCCCCGGCGATGTGAGCCACAAAACGACGCCGCCGCGGAGCATCGGTGCTCACGCGGCGGCGTGGGTGTATCGGAACGGCTGGGGATCAGGCTGCGGTCTGGGCGTCCGGAGCGTCGGCCATTCCGCTCACCGGAGGCAGGATCGACTCCGGCTCGACCGAGATCTCCGTCTCGAGAGCGGCCTCGAGCACCTGGCTCATGTCCTCGACGAGGATCACCTCGAGCTCGTCACTGACCTCCTTCGGCACGTCGTCGAGATCACGCGCGCATTTCGCAGGCACGATGACTCGCTTCAGGCCGGCGCGATGCGCGGCGAGGACCTTCGCCTTGATGCCGCCGACCGGGAGCACACGGCCCCGGAGCGTGGCCTCGCCCGTCATCGCCGTATCGCTCCTGACGCGACGACCGGTGAAGAGCGAAACGAGAGCGGTGAAGATCGTGACGCCGGCGGACGGGCCGTCCTTCGGAACGGCACCAGCGGGCACGTGGATGTGGACGTCCTGGCTCTGGACACGCTCCGGTGCGATGCCGAGGCGTTCGGCGTTGCTCCGGACATACGTGAGCGCGGCGCGGGCCGATTCCTTCATGACGTCACCGAGCTGTCCGGTGATCTCGACGGCTCCCTTGCCGGGCATGCGCGAGGTCTCGATGAAGAGGATCGATCCGCCGAAGGGCGTCCATGCAAGGCCGGTCGCGACGCCGGCGATCGACGTTCGCTCGGCGACCTCGCCGTCGAACTTGGGCTTGCCGAGATGCTTCGAGAGATCGCTCTCGTCGATCGTCACGGATGCATCACCGTTGCCACGTGCGACCTCGAGGGCCGCGGCGCGGCAAAGCTTCTTGATCTCGCGATCGAGCTGGCGGACGCCGGCCTCCCGCGTGTAGT
>JAEXCN010000410.1 GCA_023402175.1 Pseudomonadota bacterium
AGCCGGCGGTGCTCCGGGGCTCGAGTGCCTCGACGGCGGCGGAGCGAGCGGCGCGAGCGGGACCGGGCGATTGAGCGCGGCCGGGACCGGATGTTTCATCCGCGGCGCGGTCAGCGAATCCGGGCCGCTCGAAGGGGGCGCCGACGAGCGTGCGGCCGCATGCGCAGGCCGCGTGAACGCCGCCCGCGCCGCCGTGCGGGCGAAGTCGTCGTCGAAACCGGAGTCCGGCCGCGCGTACGGATCGAGAGCGCCACTCGGCGCGTCGTGGGTCTCCTCGAGCGGATCGCGTTCTGCGCGATTCCCTTCCCGAGAGGGCTGCCCTTCCCGAGAGGGCTGCCCTTCCCGAGACGACGCGTTCGGATCGGGTACGGCATGGCCACGCGCACGCGCGTACGCCGCCATCGCCTCGTTCATGAGCTCGTCGATGGGAACGTCGAGCTCGCGCGACATCGACTCGAACGTCGCCCAAATGATCTCGCGCGACTGGAACGTACGCGAGCGCGAGCGCTCTCCGTGCGGCTCCGACGCAGGGTAGAGCTCGTCACTCACGGCGCCCATCTCGGCTGCTCGAGACCGGACGAACTCTCTGCAGCGTCCGTCCTCGCATGCCGACAGATGGTCGCTGACCATGCGCGCCCGGCTCGGCGAGAGCTGCCCCGCGGCGTGCCGGGTGAGCGTGTCCATGTCGATGTGATCGACCGCGCCCATCCTCACCGCATCCTAGGATGCCTCGCGCGCGCGACATGGCAAAATAAGGCGGCTTTGGTCCACCACCTCGCATCATCGAAGGCTCGCTTCGTTCGCTTCGGCGTCCTGCTCTCGCTTGCAGGCATGATGGCGATGACGCCTGCATGCGGCTCGTCCGACGACGACCCGTTTCCCGATCCGGATCTCCCCGCCGTCGACACGAACCCGGACGGCGATCCCTATCCGACGGACCACATCGGAGGGCTGAAGCGAAGCGGAAAGCGGCCCGGCAATCGGATCCCGAACTTCACGTTCCGTGCATACCGCAACCCGGGGCGCGCGGGCGGGCTCGAGACCGTGTCGCTCGCGGAGTACTTCGATCCAGCGCAGAAGCGCCACAAGGTCCTCCACCTCCAGGTCGCCGCGACGTGGTGCACGATCTGCTCGAGCGAGCTCGAGGCGACCGTGGGCGTGACCGAGCCGCTCAAGGAGCGCGGCATCGTCTTCCTCGAGGTGATCGTGAGCGGAGCCTCCGCGGGCAAGGGACCATCGCTCGCCGAGGTCGACGCGTGGGTCGACCGGCACAAGACGAACTTCCCGACCGGGATCGACGTCGCGGCCCGACGCCTCGGCGCGCTCGGCATCAGCGGCGCCGCGATGCCGCACGACATCCTCATCGACACGCGAACGATGGAGATCCTCGACTCCTCCGTCGGGGCACCGGTCGACGTCGGCAAGTACGTCCTCGACGGCCTGCGCTGGGTCGAGGCGAATCCGCCGTCGTACTGAACGCTCCGACGTTCCGCGAAAGGGGCCCGACGCTCATGGGATTGGACGCGGGGACGCGAGTCGGACCCAGAAAGGTCGGCTCCTTGACACTGAACAAAGATGCAGTATAGTCACTGGCTCTGAGGCTCGGTACCGCGAGCCCACCAATCGGTCCCACCACTCGAGCCGATCACGAGAGACGACGAGGGGAGGCCAGAAGGAGCGTCATGGAGGAGAAGAACCGCCAGAAGGCCATCGAGCTCGCCGTCAGCAGCATCGAGAAGGAGTACGGCAAGGGCTCGATCATGCGCCTGAAAGACGGCGAATCGGTCCTCAACGACGTCGAGGCGATTCCGACCGGCTCGATCGGCCTCGACATTGCGCTCGGTATCGGCGGCTACCCGAAGGGGCGCATCATCGAGATCTACGGCCCCGAGTCGAGCGGCAAGACGACGCTCACGCTGCATGCGATCGCGAACGTGCAGAAGGCGGGCGGCGTCGCGGCGTTCATCGACGCGGAGCACGCGCTCGATCCGGCCTATGCGCGCAAGCTCGGCGTGAAGACGGACGAGCTGCTCGTCTCGCAGCCGGACTACGGTGAGCAGGCGCTCGAGATTGCGGACATGCTCGTTCGCTCGAACGCCGTCGACATCATCATCGTCGACTCCGTCGCCGCGCTCGTTCCGAAGGCGGAAATCGAAGGCGACATGGGCGACAGCCACGTCGGCCTCCAGGCGCGCCTCATGAGCCAGGCGCTCCGCAAGCTCACCGGCACGGTCGCGCGCTCGAACTGCCTCCTCGTCTTCATCAACCAGATCCGCATGAAGATCGGCGTCATGTTCGGCTCGCCCGAGACGACGACCGGCGGCAACGCGCTCAAGTTCTACTCGTCGGTCCGCCTCGACATCCGCCGCATCGGCCAGATCAAAGAGGCCGCCGCGTCCGACAAGAAGGACCCGGTCGCGATCGGCAACCGCACGCGCGTGAAGGTCGTGAAGAACAAGATGGCCCCGCCGTTCAGGGAGGTCGAGTTCGACATCCTCTACGGCCACGGCATCTCGCGCGCGGGCGACATCATCGACCTCGCGACGGATCTCGGGATCATCGACAAGAGCGGCGCGTGGTTCTCGTACGGGGGCGAGCGCATCGGCCAGGGCCGCGAGAACGCGAAGACGTACCTCGAGCAGCATCCGCAGCTGATGGAGAAGTTCGAAGCGATGATCCTCGCGAAGCACAACATCAAGCCGCGCGCCGGCGCGACCCCCGAGGTCGAGACCAAGTCCGACGCGAAGGGCGAAAAGGGCGAGAAGGGCGAAAAGGCGTCCGCCAAGGGCGAGGTCGCACCCGATGGCAAACCTGTCGTCCGCATGAACGCCCCGGCGAAGAACGGCGCCGCAGACGAGAAGCGCCCGACGAAGCCCGCCAACTGACCACGCGCTCGCCGGTTCGGCGAGCTCGACCCTCGGAGGCCATCGCGATCGATCACGGTGGCCTTCGTGCTTCGTCGGCTCGGATCGACACCCGCGGTGACTCGCGGATCGGGATGGCGATAGGATGCGCGCCGTGAAGCTCTATGTGATGCGACACGGGCCTGCCGAGGACAGCTCGCCGACGGGCCGTGATGGAGATCGGGCGCTGACCACGGACGGCCGGGACCGCACGCGGGCCGTTGCGCGGGCGCTGCTCGCTGAGGGCGAAGCGCCGCTCACGATCGTCTCGAGCCCGCTCGTCCGGGCGCTGCAGACCGCGGAGATCGTCGCCGCAGTGACCGATCTCGAGAAGCACGTTCGCGAGGCGAAGGATGCCGGCGGCGCACCGGGTGCGGTGGAGATCCGTCGCGAGATGGCGCCGGGAGGCGATGCGCTCGGATTGGTGCACGACCTGGTGCGCAGCGGCCGGAAGCGCGCGATGATCGTCGGCCACGAGCCCGATCTGTCGACGCTGGTCGCGCATCTCGCCGAGCGCCACCTCGTTCAAGGGATGCTCAAGTCGATGGTCGTCGGGATCAAGGTCGACCCCGTTCCGGGCGGAGCATCGACCGACGCCGGCGCGGATCGAGCGAGCAGCGCCATCCGGAGCACGCTGCGCTTCATCCTCGACCCGAAGACGCTCGCGTGGCAGCGCGACTGACCACGCGCAGGGACACGCGAGACCCCCGGTCAAGCACTTCCGCGTAGGGTCACAAAGACGGCCATACCGACACTTCCCTACGCCTGACCCGGGGCGATTGGGGGCATTTGACCCCGCACCCAGATAGCGGTAAATACAAGCGAAAATGGGGTTCCTTGACACTTTGGGACCTGTCCCTTACCCCGCATAGAGACCCCTCCGATGAGCGCGCGAACTAGCGTCCCCGAGCTCGATCAGTGGCTGGCTCCGCGCTGGTCGCGCGGCGGCGCAGCCCTCGCGAGGTCAGCCCCCGCGCGCGGGGGAAGGTCGCAAGCGCTCCTCCCCGCGGCAGCCATCCGCGTTCCCGAGCGCCTGAGCGCGCAGCTCGCGCTCGTGTTCCCGTCGGCCGCGCCCCAGCTGTTCGTGCACGAGGGTGCGCGGCAGTCGCTCGAGAGGCGCCTCAAGGCCGCCTGTCCGGGACGTCCGGTGGTCCTCTCGATCACGGACAACCGGCATTCGATCATCTCGCATTCGCTGAAGAACAACGTCCTCCACGCCCGCATCCACCACATGTTCTTGGATGCGCCCCCGCGCGTGATCGACGCCCTCGTCCGGTACGTCGCGCGTGACGACCGCGAGGCGAGCCAGATCGTCGGGCACTACATCGAAGCGAACGGAACGCGCCTCGCGCGGCGGAGGCCCCGCGCCATCCCGCTCGTCGCACGCGGCCAGCACCACGACCTGCTCTCGATCTTCAACGACCTGAATCAGCGCTATTTCAACGGCTCCTGCCACGCGCTCATCACGTGGGGACGTCGCACGCGGCGCCCGAACCGCGAGCCGCGACGCGCCATCAAGCTCGGGAGCTACTCGAGCCTCGAGCGCCTCATTCGCATCCACCCCGTGCTCGATCGCGCGTGGGTGCCTCGCTACTTCGTGGCGTACGTCGTCTACCACGAGATGCTCCATCACATGATCCCGTCGGCCCGCGGCAACGCGCGCCAGGCGAGCTCGAACATCGCCTCGGCGAAGGGGCAGATCGCACGGCGCGTCCTGCACCCGCCGGAGTTCCTCGAGCGTGAGCGCGAGTTCCGCAACTACGAGCGCGCCCTCGAATGGGAGCGGCGGCACATCACGCGGCTCCTCCGCGCATCCGGCTGAGCGGCTGAGCCAGCTCACGACGGCCGCTGGAAGGAGCACGGACATCGGCCCTGTCGGTACTGGGCTGAGACCGGCGCTTCAGTCGTGATATCCAGACGCTGGATCGAGGCTTCCACGATCGATGGATGCCCGAGAGGAAGGATCAGACCGTGCGCCTTGCTTCATCGTTCGGTGCCGCCGTAGCGGCGCTCGTCTTCGCTTTCACGTGTGGATGCGCCGCCAGCAAGCCGAAGGCGTCGGGCAGCAACGGCGCCACGTCGGCGACAGAAAAGGAGTCACCCGACGCGGACGGCGGCAAGGGCGGCGACGCCGGGGCGAACGAGCAGCCGTTCGCGGGGTCGCCTGCCGAGGCGACCTCGATGATCTCGGCGGTCGTCGACAAGAAGGGCTCCGAGATCGGATCCTGCGTCCGCGAGTTCAGGATCAGGAAGAAGCTGGCCAGGGAGCGTGTCACGGTCTCGTTCGGGATCGACATGGAAGGAAAGCTCCTCGGGGTCACGTCGAAGGGGAAGGAGGACGCCGAGCTCAAGGCCTGCGTCCAGAAGGCGCTCGATGGCGCGCAATTCCCGCGCAGCCATGCGGGCGTCATCACCGTCACGAAGACGTACGAGGAGATCCTTCAGTGACACGAGCCGGGCGCGCGCTGCGTTCCGTGCCGCTCTGGGCCGGGCTGCTCGTCATCGCGGCCTGCGGCGGCAAGGATGCACGCGCCCCGGTCGGAACCGACGACGGCCGAATCTTCCCGAGCGTCCGCAAGAACACGGTCGACGGCCCGGTCCTCGGATACACGGTGGCGGCCGTCGGCGAGCGGACGCTCGGCCCGTTCTTCGCGCGACGCGGGTCGGGCGCCGGCGCGGCAGGTCTCGTCGCGTGGGTCACGGTCGCAGAAGGCTCGGGGCGGCGCGTGCTCGTCGTGCCGGTCGGCCCGAACGGCGCGCCGAGCGGCGCCGAGACGGTCGCCGCTCATGTGTCGGTCGACACGACGATGCTCGCGGTCCAGCCAATGGGCGGAAACGCACGGGGGTTCCTCATCACGTGGTCGTCCCTGACCGATCGCGGCAAGTCGCTATGGTCCGTCGCCGTCGGCGCCGACGGCTTGCCTCGCTCCAAGCCGGTCGAGATCACGCGGACGAACGACGACATCGTCTGGATCGACATCGTCCCCACCGATCACGGCGCGGTCTGCTTGTGGGCGGAGGAGACGCGCGACAACGACGCGAACGTCGTCGCAGCCGCGATCGACACCGACGGCAAGGTGCGCGGTGCGCCGACGCGCGTCGCTCGCGGCA
>JAEXCN010000441.1 GCA_023402175.1 Pseudomonadota bacterium
GGTGAAAAGCGGATCATGTATCCATGATCGGGTCCCGATGATCCAGGCGCCGGCGTCTCGACGGCACGGAAGAGTCGAGAATCATTGAAGGCGTCCGTGGGCGGATGTGTGGTATGTTGTGTGCTGACTCAGCCGTTCGTGAACCGCCGAACTGCTCCCTGGGCCCTCGTCCTCAGCACCCTCGCCATCGTCGCCGGATGCGCGGCAACGTCCGAAGAGGAAGACGCCGCGTCGGGCGAGGACGCGTACACGCAGAGCGAGGTCGACAACGATCCGACGCTGAAGGCGCTCCAGGCCGCCGCTTCGAACGTCAACGAGTACGAGATCAACGTCGACGACATCGACGTGCCCGTCCCGAACGCGTCCGTCGGAACCGACGTCAACGGGTTCTCCACGCGCGGGCTCGACTGGTTCAAGAACCCGAACGTCGGCTATCCCAACAACAAGAGCTGGGACCAGGGCACCGACACCGGCAAGAAGTGCCAGTGGGCGGCCGTCTTCCGCTTCAACGCCATCTTCTCCGATCCGCCGCCCGAGGCGATTGCGATGCGCGATCTGCAAGGTGGGCACTGGCACGGCTCGTTCTGGAGCTGGATCGACGACTACGCCTCGACCGACTCGGTCGGCCAGCCGACGGCGAGCTACGCGTGGAGCTCCGGCCTCTGGAAGTGGATCGGCGCCTCGGGGAAGGACGGCCTCTGCCGCCTTCCGACGAAGACGATGGTCGCCCGCATGATGACGGCCTGCATGGCGCAGGCGAACGCGAACGACGGCGATCCGAAGGGCTGCCGTATGCCGGCATACAACGCCGCGTACGAGCCGTCGCCCAACGCGGGCGCGAGCGATGCGGGCGCGCCAAACGGAAGCGCACCGGAGAACGCGGCGGATGGCGGTGCGAGCGACCCCGGTTCGAACCGCTGACGAGGTTGTAGTCTTCCGACTGATCCGTCATCGAGGCTGATCCGTCATCGGGCTGATCCGTCGCGGAACTCATCAACGGTTTGCCGCCTGCTCCCGCTCGCTTCGCCGTTCGGCGACCGCACATTGAGATGCACGATGGTCGTGCAGATCGAGCTGGAGCAGGACAGCGACATGGCTGACGGGCTCGAACGAACCGACCCGGTGGACACGTTCGCGCCTCCCTCGTCCGTGCCCGGCTCGCCGGCTCATGCGGAACCTCCGGCCTCACCACCCGCGAAAGGACAGCCGCTCGAAGAGGCGTCGTTTCTGGTGGTCGAGAGCGGAAAGATCGCCTTCTTCGTGAGGCCGAGGGTCGAGGTCGAGGCGCCTACGTGCCTCGAAGACGTTCAGCGCTTCTCTTTCACGCTCGCGCCTCGTAACCGCGGCGCGGTGCGTCGGGTATCCGTCGGCAAGAAGCGAATGCCCGATGCGCGCGTGCGTGAGCGCCAGTGGGCCTACGTCGATCGCGTGGGCTCCGCCGCGCATGTGGTCTCGGACCTCGGACCTCGCCGCTACACGACGAAGACGCGCGGCGTTCGGAACCAGGCAGGTGTCATCGAGGTTGCCCGTGGCACGTACGCGATTGCCACGCATCGCGATCATGCTCATCTGCTCTACGAGCTCGAGATGGAGAACGAAACGGTGTCGCCGACGCTCGTTCGTCAGCTCCGAATCGTGCCGCGGGCGAGCTACATCGCCGCCGTCTTCAATCCCGAGTCGAAGTGGCGCGTGCGCGATCGCGAGCAGGCGGACGTTCCGTTCTCCGAGCCGCCGCTGTTCGACGATCGGCTCATGGACAAGTTCGGCAAGCGCCGGTTCACGCCGCTCGATCCCGTCTTCCTCGAGCACGAAGGCACCGAGCTGGTGCTCATTGGCGGTGGACAGCAATCCGAGGAGGACTGGGCGCGATCCTGACGGAGTGCGTGGCTGCGGCGCGACGCCTCCTCGACGGATGCCCGATCGCCGTCACATGATGTCACTGCGCTCCGGGGCACGCACCGATGGCCGAGTCGAACACCAACGTTCCCATCCACTTCGAGGAGACCGACGTCACCGAGCTGCTCGAGACCAGCTTGCGGCCGCTCGCAGAGCAGGCCGCGCGGTCGCGCATCGACCTCCGCATCGCGAAGCTCGGCGACGTGCCGCGCATCCGTGTCGACCGCGAGAAGCTCGCCTGGTCGGTGACGGCTCTGGTCGGCAACGCGCTCCGCTACGTCGCGAAGGGCGAGCCGAGCGGCGACGTCGGCGGGTCGGTCCTCGTCCACGTGACGCGCGAGAACGGGGCCGACACAGTCTCGATCTCCGTCCAGGACGACGGCCCGGGGATCCCCGACGAGAAGCTGCCGTTCCTGTTCGAGCGCCGCCGCGGCGCCGTTCACGCCGAGGGCCTCGCGCTCTCGCTCGTTCGTCAGATCGTCGCGGCTCACGGAGGCAAGATCGAAGTCGAGAGCCGCCGTGACCCGGACGACCACGGGACGAGCATCACGATCGCGCTGCCGATCGGCCGCTGAAGATCGAGCCCGTCCTCGACGAGTCGTCGCCGGACGCCTCAGCCTCCCGCCCGATGCTGCTTCAGCTCCGGGCGGCGGCCGAGCGTGAGGCGATCCCAGTGCTCGTGGAACCACAGCCAGATCCGGCTGCCGAGCACGCACGTCGTCATGAAGAACGCGATGAGCGCGAGCGAGAGGAAGTCCTCTCGGAGCGACTCTCCGCGGACGAGCGCGACGACGATTCGGGCACCGAGGCCCACCCAGACGATCGGCAAGAGGTAGTTCCACCACGATCGATGCGTGACGTACGTATCGGGATCAGCCATGACGTGCACCTGTCTGAAAACGTAGGTCGCCTGCGTGCTCGTGCCCGTCCGTCCGGCGCATGATCGTTTTCGGGTCAGCTCGGCCGGCGCGTCGATCGCATTCCCCGAGCAACAGCGCCGAGCTGCGTGCGAAACGCCGTGCATGAGCTGAAGCCCCCACGCGCGCTCGCGGGCCGCCGCTGACGACTACGGGCAGCCATGCGGCTCGACGCCGACGACGAACGTTTGTCGTGCAGGCATGCTCCTCGACGCCTCGCTGTTCGTCGAGTCGTGGGGAAGTGGATCCTCGGACAGGGGCGCGTGGCGGTCTCCGTGTGCCCACCGTCGTGGCATTCGCGGTGCTCCCGGCGCGAGATCCCGGGCCCGCGAACGCACTCGACGACATCCATGAGCGGCCGGGATGCTCCGATCGCGCCCCATGATGCCCCCTCGAAGGGGCATGGGCGTTGCTCCTCAAATATTCCATGGCTCGCGGAGTGTTGCGGTCCGCTGCTGTCCTCGCGTGCATCGCGTGGACCGCGCGTAATCTGGGCTGCGATCCGTCGACGAAGGCGACGACGAGCGCAGCGATCGACACCGACGGAGACGGTCTCACCGACGTCGACGAGATGGTCGTGTACGGCACATCGCCGATCCTCGCCGACACGGACGGCGACGGCGTATCGGACCGTGACGAGATCGTGGCGAACGCATTCGACCCAGCCAGCGGTCCGCTGCGCTTCAATCCTCGCGTCGCGGACGTGCCGGCGATGGAGGTCGAGCTGGTGAGCCCACCGATCATCGCGTTCAACGTCGTCGACATCAACGGCGTGTCGCAGACGTTCGAGGTCTCACGCATGTGGCAGACCTCGGTCACGGTGACCGACACCGCGATGGCATCCGTCACCGACACGAACACGTTCGGCACGACGAACACGGTGACCGGGGACGTCACCTTCACGGTGCAGGACGCGATCACACGGAACATCCCGCTCCTTCCGGGGACCGGAGGCGGGA
>JAEXCN010000444.1 GCA_023402175.1 Pseudomonadota bacterium
ACGCTCGCCCCGCTCGAGAGGTTTCGCGCGGCGACCGAGAGGTTGCACGCGGCCCAGGTGGCGCGCGCGGCGCGCTCGCGGCGCGTCCCCGCGAAGAGTCGCACGCCCCGCGCGCCGGCGTCGCGGCCGAAAACGCGATAGATCAACGGGGATGAACTATCCGCTGCAGGCGCCATACGCGGCCGATCATGGCTCGCCGAGCGGAGGAGCGAAGCTGTAGGGAGGCCAGGCGCCAGACTCCCGCAGGCGTGGCGCCGGCCGTAGGACGGCCCGCCGGGTTGCGGCAACCGCCACTACGTCGGTTGCGACGCCGGTTGCGACTTCACGGGTGGGACATCGATCTCGCCGCCATATCCGCTCTGACTCCAGCGGCGCTCGTACCAGGACCGGGCCATGCGTCCGGCAACGTCTCGAGCGCCAAGACCGAACGCGAGTGCGGCTGCGACCGCGGCGGCAGCGAGGGTGAACATGAACGCAGCATTCACGATCTCGGGCGCTATCCGCAGCTCGCGGAGCGCCATGAACGAACCGACAGCGATGATCCCGGCACGAACCGCCGCCGGCAGCACACGGACACGCACGCGGCGGTCCTCACCTTCACCTGCGGCGCGCATGAGACGGTCGCGTGCCCAGTTGCCGAAGAACATCGCGACCAGGAAGATGAAGGCCGCGGCTACCACGTGTGGCACGTACGCAAGGAACCGTGCGAGGCCATCGGCAACGAACGTGAGCGCCCAGAGGCGAGCCGCCTGCATGATCGCTCCGACCATGATGAAGAAGAGCGCCACGCTGCCGAGGAAATGCGAGGCAGTCCTCTCCCCTTTCAGCTCGCCGAGCCCAAGGCGCGCAACGAATCGATCGAATCCGAGCCGATGCGCGATTGTTCGGATCGCCTTGGCGAGGAGAATGCCGACGATGTAGCCGACGAGCAAGACTACGAGCCCTGCTATCAAACTCGGCAGGAACCCAACGATCCTCTCGAATGCGTCAGTTAGCCAACGTGCCGTCGTTTTCATGGTTCGCCTCCAGCAACGCGAATCAACATCGAGCAATCGGCGTGCCCTTCGTGCTCGTCCTAAACCCCAACACCTTGCGAGAGCTCCTCGCGGCAAAGGGCGCAAAACCGCGCTCGACGATCACGCATGAGGGACACGTATTTCGATGTCGGCCAGCGGTGTCGGAGAAGCCCGAAGACGCCGCGCACGGCATGAACGGGAGTGATGGAATGGACGCGGCCGCCCGCATTGCGAATAACGGAGGTCCTTGCCGTATTCGAGCGCGCGGCCGTTCGAAGATTGCTGGTGGGCAGGATTGAAACGTCTACTCGTTTGCCTTGTGCCGGCTTTCGCCCTCCTCCTGCTTGGCCTTTCCTTCTGCTTCCATTTTCTCGCTTCCGACGAGCGTGCCGACCCCCTTCTCGACGGCGCCCGTGGCTTCCTCGGCCGTGGCCTTGGTGCGCGCGGCTGCCTTCGCTGCCTCTTCCCGAGCTTCGCCCGCCACCTCCTTCGCCTTGCCTTCGGCCTCCAGACGCTCGCTGCCGACGACCTTGCCGGCGGCTTCTTCGATCTTGCCCGCGGCCTGCTCAGCCATGCCTTTGCCACGCTCTGCAATCGTGCCCATCGCTCGGCTCCTGGTTCTGTGCACCTTGGTTGGCGCACAACAGCGAAGGTGTCGCAATCGCCGTGCCGCATGGAGCGCATTGAACCGACGAGCGCCTCGAGAATTGCGAAGATGTGCAGCAACGAGCGCTGTTGCCTCGGATGACGCGCCGTCGCGCAGAACTGGTCCACGACTCATGCAACGCCGGCTGCGCTCGTGCGAGTGGTCTCTTCGGTGAGCGTCGCATCACCTGTCCGCTCGCTTGGCGAGCGCGGGCTCGAGCCCGTCAGATAGCGCTCACACGCCCGCTGTCGGTTGCTCGACGGTCTCGACCTGGTCCGACAACATCGGCGCGGCCTCGATGCCCTTCTTTCGACGATGAACGATCTTCTCGTTCATCTTCTGGTAGGTCCCCTTCGCGGCGTTGACGGTCCTGGATCGCGTGCGCGGCGAGAAGAACATCAACGCAGAGATTCCGCCCACCAAGGCGACGGCGACGCCGCCGAGCACGTACGCCTCGACGGGCGTCCGCTTTCGACTCGTCAGATACGGGATCGCTGGCAGCGCGCCGATCAGGAATTTGAGGCCGCGGTTGACACTGCGGCGGGTGTGACTCTTGTTGATCATCATGGGCGGGTGGGCTGCATCAGCCGTACCGCCAACGGTCAACGCCAGGCGTTGTGCGTCGAACCGTCGAACCACGATCCTGTTTACGGATGCTGGCCAGGCCGCGCTTCGTCCGGGGCCGCCGCGCGCTCCTCGTCCGGCCGCTCGCGCTCGCCGCGCTCGGAAGCCGGCTCCTCTTCGAGGCCGCCCTCTGCCGTCCTCAGTCGGCCGAGCGCGGCCGGCTTGAAGATGAACTTCTGTAGGCCGATGGCGAGGTCGAGCAGCATGCCGCCGTCGGCGAACACATAGATCGACGAGCTGGCACCGAACCCGTGGGACGCCTGGGCGCCAGCCTTCACCAGCTCCACCGCCGCATCGGCCGCGAACGCGAACTTCCCGGCCTTGAAGCGTTTGAGCGAGCCCTCGTCGTGGAAGACGACCAGCTCGTGGAACGTCGTGCCGCCCACCTGGACGCCGATGGTCAGCTCGATGATGCCGGCGTAGCCGATCACTCGATCGTGCTCGAACACCTCGCCGATGCCGTAAGCGCCTCCGAGCACGAGCGACGACCGGCCGACCTCCGGGATGACCGCGTAGCCGAACGACTCCTCGAGCACCTTCTTGATCTCCGGGTGCTTCTGCTGGAGTTGCTTGAGCGCGGAGAGCACCTCGGCGTGCAACACCGGGCCGAGTTTCGCTTCCTTCTCGAGCGCGTGGAACGGTTTGACCTTTTCGGCGACCGCCTCGACCGGCTGCTTCAGGGCCTCGACCATGCTTCGAAACTTGGACATGACTGCCTCCGTTCCGCAGTCGTAAGCATCGACGGTGCCGCGCAGTCGCGTACGGGCGCATGCTCGGCCTCGCGGAGACGACTCGATGGTTTACCGCGACGAAGGCCTGCCGCGGAGTCAGTGCCACAAGGCTGAGGACGTTGGGAGTCGAGTCCCCTCGTGGTGCTTGATCGCGCCCGTCACCTTCGAGCTCACCAGCAACCAACGAGCGCGGCGCCGCCATGCCATGGCGTGATCGCGACTCTACGGGTCCCGCTGGGAGGCGTGAGCACGAAAAGCGCGACTCCTCCGGCGGCGAGCGCGCCGCCAGCGATGAAGAGCGCCGTCGCCACGTCTGCGCGCGTGCCCGCAGCTTCGCGCGCATCGATC
This sequence comes from Pseudomonadota bacterium, assembly GCA_023402175.1. Lineage (GTDB taxonomy): Bacteria > Myxococcota_A > Polyangia > Polyangiales > Polyangiaceae > Labilithrix. The sequence continues at coordinate 3,366 of JAEXCN010000444.1, forward strand.
GCCCGATCCCCCTTGGCCGGAGCGCAGACCCGCGGCGTGCCGTCGGCACCCCCGCAGAGCTCGACGGCCTCTTCATACTTCGCATCCGCCGCGAGCGCGAAGATCGTCCCCGCGATCATGGCTCCCGCCCCCACCGCGCCGGCGCTGACGCCCACGACGCGGCCCGTCGTCCAGAACGCGCGCGGCGCGGCGACGGACGCGGCGGGTGCGCTCGGGGCAAGCGATGCCGACGGCTCCGGAAGCGGCTCGAGATCGTGCAGCGTGAACGTGAGATTCGAGCTCGCGACGGTGACCGCCTCGCTCCTCGCCTTGAAGCCTGGCGCGCTCCAGTCGATGCGGTGCGTTCCGGGATCGACCGGCATCGCCAGCTCCCACTCGGCTCGGTCGAGAGAAGTCCCGTCGAGGTCCACACGAAGCTGCAGGTCGCGCATCGGATCCGGCACATGGACGGTGAGGCGGACGAGCTTTGGCTCGAGTCGGGCGACGCCTACGCTCGCCCGCTCGGCCCAATCGGCTCGCCCGTGCTTGCGCGCCAGAACGGCCGCCTCCTTGAACGCCGCCCACGAGCTCGCGATCCGTCCCTGGAGCTCGTAGCAGCTGCCTAGGTTCAAGAGCGTCGACGTCTTGGGGTCGAGCGCCTGGCTCGCGGCGAACTTGGGACACGCGCTCGCGTAGTCGGCGGCGCGCGACTCGACCACCGCCTGCTCGAAGAGCGCCTGCGCCCGGGCGACGGCATCGGACTGCGCCTGGGAGCGCGACGTGACGAGCACGGCGAAGGCGATCACGGAAGCGGCGATCGAGGAACGACGCATGTGTCAATTGCTCCGCACGTCGATGAACGGGCTCGACGGGTCGGCAGACGCTGGCGACGAGCTCCTTGCGGACGGCGCCGGGGCCGGTCGTTTCGACCCATGATGCGGCCGTCCCGAGGTTGCACTCTGCGCCATCGGTCGAGCGTCGACCATCGGCGCGAGCGCAGCAGAGTCCGTCGGCGTCGGGAGGATCTCGGCGTCCGCGACGATGCGTGGCGACGTCGCGGCGACGGGGCTCGACATGACGAGCGCGGAGGACTCGGCGCTCGGCGCTGCGTCGTTCTTCGGTCGTCGCCGGACCGAGACGACGCCGGCTACGGCCGATCCCACGAGCGCGAGCGCGACGCCAATGACGAATCCGCGCAAGAGCGGTCGACGTCGGGTCGCCGTCCGCTCGGTCGCGCCGTCCGCAGAGCGCTCCGACGGTGCGTCACGTCTCGGACCGACGCTTCGGGTCGTCTCGAGCGCAGCTCGCATGCGTGCGGCGAGCTCCTGCCCGCTGGCGCTGGCGTAGGGAGCCAGCGCCTCCACGAGAGCGACTACGGACTTCGGGCGGTCTTCGACCCGCTTCTGCAGACACGCCATGACGACGTCCGACAGTCCAGTCGGGACGTCCGGGCGTGCCGCCACGAGCGTTTTCGGCGCATCGAACATCACGCTCTGCGCAAGAGCGAACACGGTCTCGCCACCGAAGGGCGGGCTTCCGGCCAGCGCCTCGTAGAGGATGACGCCGAGAGACCAGACATCGGAACGCTCGTCGACGCCCTTCGACGAGCGGAGCTGCTCGGGGGACATGTACATCGGGGATCCAAAGGCTGCGTCGGTCGACGTGAGCGCGCCATCAGCGGCGACCTTCGAGATCCCGAAGTCGAGAAGCTTCACGATTTCCTTGCCGCTCGGATCGCGAGCGAGGAAGAGATTCGCCGGCTTCAGGTCGCGATGCACGATGCCGGCCGCATGGGCTTCGGCGAGGCCCTCGCACGCCTGGAGGACCCACTGGACGATCTCGGCGATCGGCGGACAACGCCGCGCGGCGAGCGCCGCGCCGAGATCGCATCCGACCAGGAGCTCCATCACCAGGAACGGTTGGCCATCCTCGAGCTGTCCCATGTCGAGCGTCTTCGCGATGTGCACGCTTCTGAGTCGCGCGGTCACCTTCGCCTCGCGCAGGAACCTCGCGGCGGCCTCCGGATCCCCCTTGGTGTCGGTGAGGAGCAGCTTGATGGCGACCTCGTGGCCGAGGACGAGGTGCGTCGCGGCGACGACCATCCCCATGCCGCCGCGTCCGAGCACACGCTCGACACGGTACTTCCCGGCGAGGACCTGCCCTCCTTCGGGGATGGACGGCCGCAGGGAGACCTTCTTCACGCGCGGGGCTCGTCAGCGTTCAGTCGCATCCGACCTCGAAGGCACCGGCCGTGGTGCTGCCACCATCCGTGCGCGGCTTGCCCGTGCCGTCGACGAGAACGCCAGGCGAGGATGGGACACGCAGCTGCGCGCACGCCGCTGCGGGTACTGGACGCAAGCCGTTGGCGACGACGGACACTACCTCGGTGCTCTCGAAGACAGCTCCGCATGACCCCGCGTCGCACGGAAGCGCCGTGTTCGCCGCTGCACCACCGTCGACGAGATCGTCGAGCGTGCACCCACCCGCATCGGAGACGTAAACCGGGGCAGCAAAACCGCCATGATAGTTGTTCGCGAGCTTCCCGATGCCCGACTGTGCGCACGATCCGACCCGGAGCAGCATCGCGTCGGGATTGTCGGTCATGGCCACGTTCGACTCGATGGTGATCGACGGGCTCTTGATGCTCTCGTCGATGAGGATGCCGTAGCTCCGCACACGATCGCCGGGCACCGGAGCCGAGAAGTACATCGAGTTGTGCGCGATCGCCGACTCGCCTGCCCCCTCGGCTAGATGGACTCCAGCGCTGCCGTTGTCGAGCACGTAGTGCCGACTGTCGACGAAGATGGACGCGTTGACGATCTTCGCGCGCGCCGTGACGTAGACGCCAACGAATCTGACCGCGGTGGCTTGCGAGCCGAGTAGCACGGGGCCGATCATCCGATCGCCGTCGCTCTCGAGCTCCCCGCTCAGGACGGTCAACCCCACCGCCCCCGTCCTCCCTGCCTCGAAGCGCCTCGGCCTGTCGATGCGGATCGTGTTGCGCCGGCTTTCGAGCTTCGAGTCGACTACGACCACCCCGACCGCCGCCGAGAGCTCCTGGCTGCTGACGATGGTTCCCCGACAATCGACGAGGTCGAGGCGGTTGCGTTCGGCGACGACGGTGCTCGTCGTGGCGACGATCCCCTGACAGGAGCCCGCCGTCGAGGAGAGGTCGAAGACGTTGTCGCGCAGGACCAGTGTGCTCTCCGAAGCGCCGACGCCGATGCTGATCGCGTTGCCCGTGGCCCCTCCCTGAGCGATCGCGAGGTACGCGCGTTCGATGGTCACATTGGCTTTGTTCGCAGCGAGGACCTGATGCGGCTCCTCGTCCTGCGGAGAGGTCGTATTGCTGACGAACACATCCACGAGCGTGGCCTCTCCGACGACGTCGATCGCCGAATGCGCCTGCGTCGTCTCGATGGAGAGCCCGTCGAGGCGCGGCGCCCCGAGATCGTCGGCGCGCAAGCGTACGAACGTCACGTCGGGCGCTCCGCTCACCAGCTTTGTGCTCGGTGGAATGCGGAGCGCGAGGCTCTGCTCCGTGGCGGCGCGAGCCCACGACGCACAATCGTAGCCGCCACGGACGTGGATGCCGCCGACGACCTCCAACGACCTTTCGACGTAGTCGCCTGAGCAGACCGCTATTCTCTGCACGGTCTTACGCTCGGCGAGCGCGACGCGGGCGAGCTGCAGGGCCCGCGCGATCGAGCGTACGGGGCGCTGCCGTGAGCCGTCGCTTTCGTCGTTCCCTTCGACGCTGACGTAGAGATCGGCCTCGCCCGAAGGCGCGGCGTCGTCGCCGGCGTCGGTCGTCCCGGGGCCGACGATGAACTCATCGAAGCCGAGCACCCCGGCGCAGCCCGCCAGCACGACCATCGCCGCGGCCACGAGCGAATACCGCATCCGCACGCAACGACGCTATCACACAGCTCTGCCGTGAGGGCGTGTTGCTGGACCACGAGCGAGGTCGTGTCTCGGAGCGGAAGTCAGGCCATGGCTCATCGTCCGCCGCACACTCAATGGCGTGCCGGGCGCCGGGTCGCGCCGCTGCCTGTCACTCCGCGTAGTGGACGCGGATCGTCTCGATGACCTTCTTGATCAATGCGCGGACCGCATCGGTGCTCTCGTGGCGCACGATGACGTAGCCGTCGCCTTCGTACGTGTCTGCCTTCTGGACGCCGAGCGTCGGGAGCTTGGCCTCGACGACCCACCTGCCGACGGCCTCGTTCGTCTCGTGCACGCCGGTCACGTTGACGACGCGTCCCTGCCCCATGCCGCGAAGATAGGCGCAGCCGACGGCGTACTTGCGGTTCCACGGGGCATCGAGCTCGTTGTCGACGACGGCGCGCGCCCACGCGCGGTAGGGATCGATGTCGTGCGCGAGCCCGGTCATGAGGGTGAGGTTCGCGCCCGGCGGCCTCTGCGCGATCTCGCCGATCGCGAGCGAGCCGTCGGCCTTCTCGAACCACTCCATGTGCGTCATCCCGCTGTCGAGGCCGAGCGCCTCGATCGCGGCGAAGCCCATCTTCCTCGCCTTCTCGTGGACCGGCTCTCCGAGCTCACGCGGGAGGACGGTCGCCCACTGGATCCAGGCGTTCTCGACGACCTCGAGGCAGCCCGGGAAGTAGTCGGAGATCGACCACGAGCGCGCCTGGCCGGAGATCGTGAGGGTTTCGAAGCTGTGCTCGCGACCGCGGAGCATCTCCTCGGCGAGGACCGGCGATTCGCGCGAGACGCGCATGCCCGTGACGGCGCGGAGCATCGCCTCGAGCGAGGTCACGCGGAACGTCGCCTTCGCGCCCATGCCTGCCGGCGGCTTCATCACCATCGGGAAGCCGACCTCTTCCGCGAACGCGCGAGCGTCATCCTCCGACGTGACGAGCTTGTGTCGCGCGACCGGCAGCCCGGCGGCGCGGAGCGCGTCCTTCATTCGCGCCTTGTCCCGGAACAGGTCGGCGACCTCGGGCCGCGTGCCCTCGATGCCGAAGCGCGCGCGGGCCTCGGCGAGCTCCACCATCAGCGGCTCGAGGATGCCGATCAGGCGGTACGGCTGGCCGTGGCGCCGACGGAGGACCTCGATCCCTTCGAGGATGTCGCCCAGATCGAGCGGCCGCGTCACGCGGACGATATCGTGGAAGAGTCGAGCGTCGTCGCCTTCCGGCGGCGAGTGGCAGATGCCCAGGAGCCGAACGTCGTCGAGCTTCGATGCCGCGCGGACGAAGCGCATCGTTGTCTCGATCGGGAACGGGGCGACGAAGATGACGTTGCGGGGCATGGGAACGCCCGAGGGTGCCCTCAGGCTCGGGGGCGCGTCAACGCGCACGTTCGCACTTGCGAACTCTGCCGTGCGCCCCCGTTTCATGTGGTAATACCGCGCCGTCACGGACTTTCCGATGCGAGTCGTCTTCCTTTCGCCCGCCTATCCGCCGGAGATGATCGAGTACACGCGCGGCCTCGTCGAGGTCGGCGCAACTGTGTACGGAGTCGGTGACACGCCGTTCGAGGCCTTGCCCGCGAAGGTCCGCCCCCTCCTCCACGATTACCTCCGCGTTCCGCGCATCATGGCTGAGGACGACGTCATCGAGCGCGTCTCGACCTGGCTCCGCGGCACGACGATCGACCGGGTGCTCTCGAACTGGGAGCCGCTCGTCATCCTCGCCGCCCGGCTGCGCGAGCGTTGGGGCGTGCCCGGCATGTCCGTCGACACCGTCCGCGGGTTCCGTGACAAGCAGCTGATGAAGGAGCGCGTGAAGGCGGCTGGCCTCCGCGTCCCGAAGTCGCATCGCGTGAAGACCGAGGCCGAGACGCGCGCCGCCGCCGAGGAGATCGGTTATCCGCTCATCTTGAAGCCGATCGCCGGAGCCGGCAGCGCCGACACGTACAAGGTGACGAGCGACGCCGAGCTCGAGGTTGCGCTGAAGGCGATGCGCGGCGTCCCCGAGGCGAGCTGCGAAGAGTACATCGAGGGCGAGGAGTTCACGTTCGACACGGTCTGCATCGACGGCAAGCCGGCCTACGAGAACGTCGCGGCGTACCTGCCCAAGCCGCTCGAGATGCGAACGCTCGAGTGGATCAGCCCCGTCATCATCACGGTGCGGGACATGGCGCAGGCGAAGCTGCAGGGCGGCATCACCCTCGGTCGCAAGGTGCTCGATGCGCTCGGCATGGGCGACGGCTTCACGCACATGGAGTGGTACCTCACGCCGAAGGGTGAAGCGGTCCTCGGCGAGATCGGCTGCCGCCCGGGTGGCGCGCACATCGTCGATCAGATGAACTACACGTCCGACGTCGATCTGTTCCGCGAGTGGGCGCGCGTCTCGTGCCTCGGCAAATTCGAGGCGAACGCGGCGCGGAAGTACAACGTCGGCATCGTCTTCAAGCGCGCGAAGGGCGAAGGCAAGATCACGCGCATCGACGGCCTCGGCCAGTGGATGCGCGACTGCGGTGAGTGGGTCGTCGAGGAGAAGCTCCTTCGCCCCGGTACCCCGCGCCGAAACTGGAAGCACACGCTCCTCTCCGACGGGCACGTCATCGTCCGCCACCCCGAGTGGGCCGAGGCGCATCGCATGTCGTTCGCGGCGGCGACGGGGATCACGATGTACGCCGAGCCGCCCGACGCGGAGCCGAAGTCGCGGTAAGGGCGGCTCGCCCTCGATTACGGCTGCAAAAACGGCGTCAAAAACGGCTTCAAAAGCGGCTGCCCAAAGGGAGCGCACCGCTTCCTTGCAGCACCGGAGGCGTGCTCTTCTTAGCGTCGAGGTCCCTCCATGCGCATGTCCCGTTCGTGGCTGCTCCCGTTCCTCGTCTTGGTGCTCGGTACGGGCGGCGTGGGCTGCTCCGGGTCGGACGACGGCGGCACCTCGGAGTCCAGCAGCGGCGCGAGCGGGAGCTCCGGCGACGTCGGCTCATCGAGCGGCGCGTCGGGATCGAGCAGCGGGACCTCCGGCTCGAGCGGCACGCCCGCGTCGCACGGCGACGGGATCGAGAACCTCGACGAGACCGACGTCGACTGCGGCGGCGCGACGGCGGATGCGAACGGTCAGGCACCGCGCTGCGCCGACGGGAAGAAATGCGCCGCCGCGAGCGACTGCGCGAGCAAAGTCTGCGATCCCTCGGCGAAGACGTGCACCGCGCCGACCGAGACGGACGGCGTCCAGAACGGTGACGAGAGCGACGTCGATTGCGGCGGCACGACGACGGGTGCACCGCGCTGTCCGGCAACGAAGAGCTGCGTCGTCGACGACGACTGTGCCTCGCGTGGATGCAGCTACCAGAAGAAGTGCGCGGCGGGTCGGAGTTGCACGCTGCAGGACGGCGGCGACACGTGCGGCTCCGGCGAGGTCGGCAAACCGGGAGCAGCGCACGAGGACTGCTGCGCGCGCATCACGAGCGCGACGGGTCCGAGCGGCGCATTCAGCGTCGACAAGTACCTCATCACGGCAGGCCGCATGCGCGCGTTCGTCGACGCGGTGAACGGCAAGGTCCGCGACTACATCTCGAACCCGGCGCGAAAGCCCGCGTGGTGGAACGACGCGTGGACGCCGTACCTGCCGAATGCGTGGGACAGCACCGGGATCCCGAACAACGAGCACATCAACATCTGGAGTACGTACGCGCAGCTCGCGGGCGGCATCATCCACGACTCGCCCGTCAACCAGGGCTGCTGGATCGGCGCGCCGGACCCCACGCCCGGCAACGGGTCGTACGGACATCCGACGTTTTTCGTCCCGAAGGGCCCGCACATGAAGGGCGGCGCGACGGTCGACGGCGCAGAGAACATCTATGGCGACGGCTACACGCGCTGGCTCACGCAAGCCGAGCTCGATCGCAAGCCTCTCAACTGCACGACGTGGGTCATGCTCGCGGCGCTTTGCGCGTACGACGGCGGTCAGCTGATCAGCCGGCAGGAATTCGACTTCATCTACGACAGCGACGGAACCGGCGTTGTCTCGAAGTATCCGTGGGGCGACACGCCGAACGCCGGCGGCTACGCGATGGTGGGCGCGACCTGGACGAAGGTCGGCCCCGCGACCACGGGCGCCAGCAAGACGCCTTGCCCGACCTGCGAGGACGACCGCGTCAACTGGAGCTTCAACTACCAGTACCCGCCGCTTCCGGGCGGCAACGTCGACTTCGTCCGCGACCAGGCCTACTTCATCGCGGCACCGGGGCGCTTCCCGAAGGGAGCGAGCCGGCCGCTCAACGCCGATCTGAGCTCGCGCGTGCAGGACATCGCCGGCCTCATGATCGAGGCCACGCGGACGTCGACGGGAACGGCGAGCTACAAGCTGACGTTCGGCAACGACGCCGCGAACGACGATCGGACCGTCACGCTCCAGGACGTCGTCTGGCGCGGCGGCTCGTGGGAAGGCCACGCCGTGACCAGCACGTGGCAGGACAAGCAGTTCAACATCGTCTCGAAGTACGGGAAGACCGGCAGTCGCTGCGTCTACTACTGACGGACGGACACGGCGTCCGGCGGATCGTGTGGCGACGCCGGACGGGCGGGCGCCTCCGGCGCCGGGCGAAGGGGTCGCTGCGCAGGATGTGCTGGTCGAGGTGCTCGAGCACGTGCTCGTTGATGCAGAACACGCGGCTCTTCGGGTGCGTCTGGCCGTTCATGCGATCTCATCCCCATCGCTCGATGCGCGCTTTGCGGACGCCGTGCGGACGAATCTCGAGCCCGCCGTCGGCCGTCGCGATCCCGGAGCTGTCCTTCAGCCGGTAGCGCGCCACGTTCACCTGGCCTAGCAGCTTACTCCGAACCGACAAGGCGAGATGCGCGTCGATCGGCGTCTTGTTCTCGCCGAACCTGGCCTGACCCGGCCAATGGTCGACCTCGTCGATGGTGGTGATCGGCCGGAAGCGAGGGTTCTTCATGGGGGCCGCGTCCTTCCTTCCTCCCCATGGGGCCCTCGCTGGTACCGGGTGGAGAAGGTCGATCTGCGCCGGCCCTCATGGATCGTCAACGAGGTGAATCACCGCGCGGAGGCAGTGCGAGCGCTCAGCGTGCGGCGTCTCGGTACGGGCCGCTCCAACGCCGGCCGAAGCCGGGCCCCTTCGCGAGCAGATCCGCGAGCCGCTCGCGCTGACCTGCATCGAGGACGGCATGCACGCGCTTGAGCGCAACCTCGAGCGCAACTTTGATCGTCGCCGTCGCTGCGTCCGAACGACTGCTCGCCTCCCCCACTGCGGCCTCGTCGAACGCCTCGCCTCGAAGCGCACGCGCAAGGTCCTCGCGCGCTCCCTTCAAGCCCTCTTTCGCCGAGCGGGCCGTCGTCTGGAATTCCTCGATCGCTGCACGGATCTCACGTTCCTGACCCGGCGTCGTGTCGAGGCGCGCGAACACCGCGCGCAGCCAGAAGCTTCCGCCCGGACCTCCGCAGCGTCGCCATCCCGCGACAGACCAGGGGCCGTCACGGTGCTCGCCCCATCCACTTCGACAACCACCATGCCCCGCAAAGCTCGGACCACACGCTGCGAGCGCCCACGGTCCGTATCCGCCGAAGCGGCGGCTCCACACGAGCCTCTTCATCAGGGACACGACTCCAATCAAACCTGCTGCAATCGCAATCGAACAGAGAGCCATATCGTCACCTCGAGCTTTCTGTTCGTACCGATGCGCGCGCGCACCGACGGCGTCGCGGCGGCGGGGGTAAAGAATCGTAAACGCCGTGAATCTCCGGCCGATCCGCATGCCCGCGCTGCGCCACGTCGGCATGCGACGAACCTCGTCCGGAACCGCGAACCCCGCCCGTCGGACGGTGATAAGAAATACGGCGCATGGCAGCCAAGAAGCGCGCAGCATCGAAGGCACCCCCGAAGCGACGCACGCCCCGCAAGCAAAAGGCCGAGTCGGCCGGGCTCGATCCGGCGTCATGCCGTCTCGAGCCGAATGACCCCGCGATCGCGCCGCTCGAGAAGATCATCGAGAGCGAGGGCGGCATCGTCGTCGGCCAGTTCAAAGAGCCGCTCGGAGGCCATCCGCTCGTCACCGCGATCTTGCCGGTGTCGAAGATCCAGCCCACGCCGTTCCAGCGCGATCTCAGCGACGCGCACCACAAGCGCCTCGCCGAGGTGATCCAGAAGACCGGACGCTTCCTCGATCCGGTCATCGCGATCACCGCTCCGAAGCACGCGCCCTCGAAGGCGAAGAAGGGCGACGGCGACGGCGAGCCCGCATTCTGGACGCCCAACGGCCGACACCGGCTCGAGGCGATGCGCCGCCTCGGCGCGAAGTCGATCACCGCGCTCGTCGTGCCGACGCGTGAGGTCGCCTGGCAGATCCTCGCGCTCAACACCGAGAAGGCGCACAACCTCAAGGAGCGCGCGCTCGAGGTCATCCGCATCTACCGCGGGCTCCTGGAAGAGGACGACTCGCTCGCGGAGAAGGGTTTCTCGTTCTACCTCGAGGATCCCGCGCTCGTGACGATCGGCATCTGTTACGAGAAGAACGCGCGCTTCGCCGGTGGCGCTTACCACCCCGTCCTACGACGCGTGCAGGAGTTCTCCGACGCGCCGATCGGCGACGCGATTCACGACCACGAGAAGCTCGCGAAGCTGACGCTCGAGGTCGAGGAGAAGGTCGCTGCCGCGGTCGCAAAGCTGCGGGAGAAAGGCCTCGTCAGCCCTTACCTGCGATCGTTCGTGGTCGCGCGGATCAATCCGCTGCGCTGGATCCAGGGCGATCTTCCGCCCGCCGAGAAGGTGCTCACGACGATGCGCGACAGAGCGGCGAAGTTCAACGCGGAGAAGGTTCGGCAGGAGGACCTCACGCGGATGGGCGGAGGCGTGCCGGACGAGGAGGGCTGATTCCTCGCCCGGCGGCGGCGTGCCGGTCTTGGCGTGTCAGAACAGGAACGACACGCCGATCGACGCGAGCGGATAGCCGATGCGCATCGTCAGCGCGACCGTGTCGTTGAAGTGGAAGCGGCCGCCGACGAAGAGCGCCGGCTCGACGCCGGTGCGGGTCGGATACCCGCAGCCCGGGATCGAGTTGCCGAAGCGGTCGCGGCAGTAGTCGTCGTAGACGCCGTGATAGACGTAGAGGCCCGGCTCTCCGAAGACGCTCCACTTCGGCGAGAGCCAGAAGTTCCACTGCATCGTGACCGGGAACACGAAGTAGCTCGCGCCGCAGCCGTAGTCGAGACGGCCACGCCGATCGTAGTAGTAGCAGTCGCTGTAGCGGAGCCAGTCGAGCCCGAAGCTGATCGCGACGCTGTTGTTGATCGACTTGATGAAGCCGTTGTCGACGATCACGATCCCGACGCGCGCGCCGACGCCGAGGCCGTTGCCGCGATAGAGATGGGCCCAGCCGAGGTCCAGGTGTGGCTCGAGCTCCACCTTGTACGGAGGATGGTCGCCAGGGTTTTTGATGATGCTCTGCGCGTTTGCGAGCCCTCCCGCCGTGGTCGCGACCAATGCGATCGCGCCGGCGAGGAGCGTGGTGGGGAGACGTTTCATGCGTGGTCGAGGTTACATCGCCTCGATGCCGATCGGCGCGCGTGCGCGCTTCGGTCGTCGCACGACGATGCCGTCGGACCTGGCAACTGCCGTGACCGCACACGCGGAAAGCTGCGCCCGCGCTAAGGTGGACTTGACGTCTTGAGAACTGGCAGCGCCGACCTCCCTCTCCACGGCGGCACCGTCCCGAAGTGGCTGGCCGATCGAATGACCGCGCTCGGGCGCGTGCTCACCGAGGCGGTCGTCCTCCATTACGGGCGTGACGAGATGCTTCGCCGGCTGGCGCATCCGTTCTGGTTCCAGTCGCTCGGCGCGGTGATGGGCATGGACTGGCACTCGTCCGGGATCACGACGAGCGTCATCGGCGCGCTCAAGCGCGGCCTTCGCCCCATCGAGGACGAGATCGGGATCTACGTCTGCGGCGGGCGCGGCAAACACTCGCGCGAGACGCCGAACGAGCTCGCGGCGGTCGGCGATCGGACGGGTCTCGACGGCAAGAAGCTCGCCGCCGAGAGCCGCCTTGTCGCGAAGGTCGACGGCGCCTGCGTGCAGGACGGGTTCGATCTCTATCTGCACGGATTCTTCGTCACGAAGGACGGACGTTGGACCGTCGTGCAGCAGGGCATGAACGGCGACAAGAAGCTCGCGCGCCGCTACCACTGGCTCTCGACCGATCTCAAGAGCTTCGTCGACGAGCCGCACTCGGCGATCGAAGGCAGGCCCGTCGGTGAGATCGTGAACCTGACCGACGCTCGCGCGAACCGCGCGCGCGACGCGCAGGTCGAGCTGATCCGGCTCGGCCCCGATCGCATCATCGCGGAGCTCGCGAAGCTTCGGGGCGACGCTGCGCGCGAGGTCCGCGCCGCACGCGAGCTCGGAACGAGCGCGCAGCCGGCGCTCCCCTTCCCCGAGGTCGTCACGAAAACGCCGCCGGCCGCGCTCGCGAAGGAGCGCGCTCCGCACATGCGCCTTCCGGCCAGGCATCACGTCACGCGTCGAGACGTCGACATACGACGCGTCCATGCCGCGCTCGCCGCTGCGCACGAGCGCGGGCCGATCGACTTCGTCGACGTCCTCGCGACGCCCGGCATCGGCGCACGCACGCTCTTCTCGCTCGCGCTGGTCGCAGAGGTCGTCCACGGCGCCCCGAGCCGGTTCGCCGATCCGGCGCGCTTCTCGCTCGCGCACGGAGGAAAGGACGGCCATCCCTTCCCCGTACCGCTGAAGGTGTACGACGAGACGATCCGCGTGATGAAGCGCGCCGTCGACGCGGGGAAGCTCGGGCAGACCGATCGCCTGCACGCGATCCGGCGGCTCGACGACGAGGCACGCCGCGTCGATCGCGCGGCCACGTCGATCGTCGGTCCGTCCCTCGACGACATCCTCGCGAACGAGAGGGCGAAGTCGAAGAGCTACGGCGGTCGGACCGTCTTCGACCAGGAGCGTGCGGATCCGCCCCCAACCGATGTCCTCGCGCTCGGACGGACGCGGACCTGACGAGCCGAGGCTCACCCGCTCCGGCCGAGGACGAGACGGATCGCGAGACGGCGCGATGCTTGCTGGGTGTCGCAGGATGACGATCAAGCGCCCTCGAGAGTCCCTGCCCCGGCCGCCCGTGGGTCCGGCCGAGACGCCCGAGCTCCCCGGCGCACCGCGTCCGCCGACGGAGCCCCCGCCGGCACATCCTCCGAGCCCGCCTCCGGCCGGGCCACCGCCCGCCTCGATCCCTCCGGCCGATCCGAAGCTTCGCTTCTAGGTACGTGCGCGACCGGCACGTGGATCGCACTTCGGCGCACATGATCGGTTCGGCTGTTCGGCACCCCTGAGATCGCCCCAGCAGGTCATCGCGTCCTCGTTCGCCACAGATGCGAGGTGGAAGGTCACGCGAGGTGGCTAGCTCGACCGTTCAAGCGCTATGCTGTGGAT